>JAUNDJ010000036.1 GCA_030526175.1 Bacillota bacterium | reverse complement strand
CTATACCATAGAGGCGAAGTGGACACGCCAATGCGAATAAGGATTTCCTAAGAAATTAGGAGAAAACTTAAATATCAAACTTCGCAAACGAAGACAGTAATGTCTTCCAAAAGCTCCCTGTTCTTAACGAAGTGTAAGAGGGAGTAGTTCACCACTGGAATTGCATCCTATCTACTTTATCGAAAAAATATTTTACAATCGATCGTACAAGAAAAATAGTCAGCACATCATCGGCTGACTATTTCTTTTTCTTAAAAGCTTTATTAAATCCCAAATCAATTTCTTTATTCACTAGAATTATAAGAGGGATATTCTCTTGTAGCTGTGTTACCAAGCTACGATCTTCTTGAAGCGTCAAATCAATCACATCAAATCCATCGTTAATGATTTGTGTTTTTCCTTCTTTTTCACACTTACCATTTTTATATTCCCAAACAGTATCTTCTAATTTTCCTTGAACGATAATACGATTGCTCTTTTGATCATAAGTAATCTTTTTAATATCGGAAAAATAAAAGATATCGCTCGTTCTTTTTACTTTACCATTTGAAAAAGCTCTTTGTTTACGATAAAGTTCCATCTTGTCTTCGAAAATGCGAATTTCCAAATTGGATTCTTGCAGTTCCTTCTTACTATTTCCTGCTAAAAGTGCCCAAAATAAAGCTAATGACAAAAAGGCTTTATACGATGTTGTCATTTTATCAAAAACAGCTGTATTAATAAAAGTACCATAAAGAATAAGTCCAATTAGGAAAACAATAACGCCAATTCGAACAAAAATTGTTCCTAAATTTTTCGGAGATCCCTTAATAGTTGTTTCTTTTGTTTGAATAATCTTTTTTGCTTGTTCCATATACCTAAGTTTAATAAAGAAAGCCTTGCGATGCAAGGCTTATTCTTAATGTGTTGTTCCTCCAGTTACTTTAATATCTTCCGTAACAGTTACCATTGTTTCAATAGCTGCTGTTAAAGCCGTAACGATACTTTCAAGAGACATTGAACACATACCTTTTTTATCCAAACATTGGCTTGTTAAGAAAGGAATGTGAATGAATCCACTTTTTTTACCTGGATATTTGTGTTCACAAATATAACGAACACCATATAATACGTGGTTACAAACGTAAGAACCAGCTGTATACGATACCGAAGCTGGAATACCAGCTTTTTTGATATTTTCTACCATAGCTTTTACTGGTAACGCTGACCAATACGCAACCGGTCCATCTTCAAAAATTGGTGTATCAATAGGTTGATATCCTTCATTATCCGGAATACGACCATCATTAATATTAATTCCAACTTTTTCAACCGTAATATCTGGTCGACCACCTGCTTGTCCTACTGAAAGAATCATATCCGGATCGTATTTTGCGATGGCTTCATCAATCACGTTTAATGATTTATTAAAAACTGTTGGAATTTCTAATTTAATAATTTCAGCTCCAGCAATTGTATCTGGTAATCTTTTTACCGATTCGATCGCTGGATTAATTGGTTCTCCACCAAATGGATCAAATCCAGTTACTAAAACTTTCATAAAAAACCTCTTTTTTAGAATGCTAAGATATACATCAATACGATGTGAATAGCTAACATAATTAGCGCAAAAGGAACTTGAGCGAAAATAATCGCATATTTACTCTTTGTTTCTAATAAAGCCGCAGGCATGATGTTAAAGTTTGCAGCCATAGGTGTCATTAATGTACCACAATAACCAGCTGTTAATCCTAATGCACCCACTACTACAGGGTTTGCACCTTGCATGATTAAGAATGGAATACCAATCCCTACAGTGATTACAGAGAAAGCCGCAAAACCATTCCCCATGATCATAGTAAATAATGCCATAGCGATACAATATACAGCGGTTGCGATAAATAAGTTTCCTTCTGGGATGATTGCAGAAACTCCTGTTGCGATAACAGTACCAACACCAGCAGCAGTAAATAATGCACCTAATGCAGCTAATACTTGAGGTAACATACCAACAGCACCAACGCTATCCATTAAACGTACACCTTCTTTAATGGCACGAACAGGACTTTGTTTGAACATGATAACAGCTAAAATTAAAGCAACTCCACCAGAAATACCAATGGCATTGTTCGCTCCTAATGAAGTGAATAATGTAGCTACTACTACAGCTGTTAATGCCAATACAACAGGTGGTAAGAATACTTTGTATCCAAATTTGTCTGCATTTGCACGAATTTCTTCGTGATTTGCTTCATCGTGTTTTCCAGCAGAAACTAATTTGCATCCTGTTAATGCAGCCAATAATACAACACAAGCTCCAGTAATCCATGTTGGTACATATACACCAAACATAAATGTAGCCGCTAAAATAAACCAGAATAAAGCCGATGTTTTAGCATCTTTTTTCTCTTTATTTTTTAAGTCGTTGATTCCAACTAAAACGAATACTAAACCGATACAAACGTAGAAGATTTCGGCTAAAATTGTACTAGTTTGCCATGTAATTTGATACATAAATCATTCCTCCCTCTCTACTTTGTGAATCGTTTTTTCATAATTGCATCAAATGCAAGCGCATAAACTACACCAACAACAGCCGAAATAACTGCGATAGGGATAGATTGCCCTGCGATTTGTAAAGCCGAAACATCAAATCCTTGTTCTGTTAAAGTAGCCACAATTAATAATGTTCCTGATGAACCCATGAAACAGTTTTGTGCGAAGAAGTTACCATAGTTTTCAGTACCAGCAGCCATACCTTTGATTTGATCTTCTGTTTTTTCATCGATTTGACCATATTTTGCCACAGCAGCCGCTTGTGCCATAGGGTTGATTAATGGACGGATAAATTGAGGGTGTCCACCAATACGTAATGAGAATGCCGAACAAACAGTACGAATAACTTGCCAGATTGCAAGTAAACGACCAGTTGTCGCACCTTTAATACTCTTAATTAAATCAACCGCTTTTTCTCTAAGACCCATACGTTCACATAAACCAATTACTGGCAATGTAAGAACGAATAATGTTGCAGTACGGTTAGTAAGGAAGGAATTTCCAAGTGTAGAAAGAATAGACATAATATCCATTCCACCAACAATTCCTGTTACAATACCAGCTACAACGACAACCGCTAATGTATCGAATTTCAAAATGAACCCAACGATAACAATTAGCACACCAATTAGCTTGATTGCATCCATAATTCTTTTCTCCTTTTTTTTATTATTTTTTATCTCCTGTCGCACACCCGGAGATATTTAAACAACCATTGAAATATATCAAAGCAAAACGATTGTATCAAGACTCTTTGTGAAAAAATGTACAAATAAGGCAAAATCTTGACTAATAAAGCTAAATTCCTTCAAAATCTTTAGTAATTCCTTTAGCCACTCCATTTTTCATAATAGGTTTTCCATCCACCAAGATTGTCGGGTTATGAGTTACCAAATCAAAGTGTCCAGCCGCATTGTGAGAACCACCTAAAGCTAAGTTTCTACCAAAACCAATATGAAAAGTTCCATAAGCTGATTCGTCTTCTATATACGAAATCCCCTGACATTTTGAAACTTTATTCAATCCAATTCCAAACTCAGATGCACAATACATTTCATAATCGTTAAACGACTCAAAATATTCTTTTAACCGCTTTCCATCTTCTGTTTCTTCAATTGAATCCACATATCCATTTTTAAACGTAATCTTAAAAGGCTTTTTCACTAAACCAATGTATCCCATAGAACCATCCAGTACCAAAGTTCCATTGGTTCTATATTCGATTGGAGGAATGTACACTTCAAAGCTTGAACTCGAACACTTTCCTGGTTCCCATAATGAACCATGAAAAATTCCAGGAAGACGATCTTTGATATCAAAAGTCAAATCGGTTCCCAATTCCGTAATAACACGAATCGTTTTTCCTTTTCTTAATTTCCATAACATAGGCATTCCCATACGAGTTGCTTCGTCCGGATTCATTTTTAAAAATTCCTGTTCTAACAAAGAAGAACCATCGTTGGTAGACATAGGCATAGAAAGAAACTGTGCTCCTTTACTCAACGCATAGTTTACTGCATCCGTCGTAATAAAAGAAAAGTTCGTTGCACCAACAATCGCATCCGCTTCTCCAAGAACATGTCGTAGTTTTTCAATGCAGTGTCCTTCTTGTACTTCATGCGACAACAACTCAATCATTGTTGGAATCGCCCCTACTTCTATTGCGGCTTTTTCAAAAGCCTTGGCTTCTCTTCTTTTTGTTTCATCGGTAATAAAGTAAATCTTGTCTCCTTCTTTGGCATGAAGCCAGTCTTTGACAACGATTTTCGCCCCTTGATTAATATCCATTTGTGACCTCTATATTATTATGATTAATTATTTATACTAGAATAATTGTATCGTTAGAATAACTCTAACATATTTTATACAAAATACATATATTTTTTTATTATTCCTGTCCCCTTTACAGGGGAATAAAAAAAAGCTAGCATATTCTGGCTAGCTATGTTTGTAAAAAATGTCTTTTTTCAGCTTACTGATTATTTATGTAATTGCTTTATGGAGGATTTAGAAAAGAAGAATTGACATTTTTCACCCTAACATAATTATAACATCTTTTTTCTTAATTACCTAAACTAATTTCCATAATTTCTATACAATTTACTTATACAAATTATAAGTTTTGTCGATATCATGCCCCCATAATCAACTAAGTTGTTCTTTTTCCATCTGCGCATTAAGAACCAGAACGGCTTTCAACAAGTAATGTCCAATTAAGAATGCACCCGTAACCATCCAAGAAAGTGGCCAAGCCCACCAAAAACCATTGTATCCAAATTGTATTGAAAATAGGTATGACTCAATGATTTTAACAACCAATTCCAGCATACTCGATGCAGTTGGAATGGCAACGTAATTAATCCCTTAATAAAGGATCCAATCACAAAAATCGAACGAATCCCCTTGGTATTTTTTGCTCCTTCATTTTGAGTAGTTACAATATCGGTTCCTACCTTGAATCCTATGATTACTAAAATCATTAAGAGCATAAAAGCCCCGGTAGCTCCTACATCAGCTAGAGCATCTTTACTCACAAAACAACCAACAACCATTGTATCGACCATCGTATAGAATTGTTGGAAAACATTTCCTAATATCATTGGAATCGTGAAACTCAACAACAATTAAAAAGGATTACCTTTTGTTATATCAATTACTTTTTTCATATTAACCTCTTTTCATAGCCAAATACTCTACACAAAGAAAAGTAATGTTTCAATATTGTTCGAAATCTCACGTATGTTCTTACAAAAATGTTAGATAATTTAAAATGAAATCTTCTATACTAATAGTATGAAAACATTAGAAGAGATTATGAAACAAAATTGTGAATTTAGTGAAGACGGATTTTCTATCCATTTATAAAAGGATACAGAAGCATGGAATAATTGCCTACACACACTAGGGAGAAAGAAAGCGTATCAACAAATGGCATCCATTTTGTGTGAGACTTATCAAACAATGTATGGTGAAGAATTCTTATTTACCGAATCGTGTGTGAGCTATGAGATTGGATATCATGTAGATTGTTACTTTAGAATTTTGGGAGACAAAAGATATCCTTTACATCTAGCGATTTTTCTTCTAAACAAAGAAAGAATTCTACAAAGCTGTAGTGTAGTCGACATCTATACATACGATGTCAAAAGCTTTCTACAAAGAACTCTCTTTCGCTATCGAAAAGGAATCCGTGCATGTTACAAAAACACAAACAAAGATCCATTTAAAAAGGAACAGTAATTCAAGTACCGTTCCTTTTTTACTATTCATTTTCTAACCAATTGGCATACAAAGTCATGGATTCCGAAACTTTATCTTCCTGGATAACCCATTCATCCAATCCATCTAGATCCCTTGACCAATAATCAAATGTATAACCTTCTCGGGTTGGATTCTTTACTGGATCCACAAGTTCATTATACATTTTTTTCTGTGATTCAATAGGTGTTCCACCTGTACAATCAAAGGTAATTGTATAACCACGGTGATTTAATCCAAAACAAAGAACCCCAATAAGAGCAACAACTCCGATGACAATCAGCTTATCCAAAGTTTTCACAGAAACATTTACTTTTCCATAAAAACCTTTTAATTGTTTTGGATTTTGTTGATCCTTCTCCTGCATTATTTACGAACCAAATATTTACGCATGTCAATACAACAAGCGATCAAGATAATTAAACCTTTTACGATATATAATAAGTTGGCATCCACAGATAAGAAGTTCAAACCAACGAAGATAACTTGAAGTAATAATACCCCAATGATAGCTCCAGAAACTTTACCAATACCACCGACAAATGAGATACCACCGATAACACAAGCGGCAATCGCATCGGCTTCATAGTTCAATCCTGTTGTAGCGTTAACCGAAGCAATACGAGCAGCATCGATAAATCCAGTAATCGCATAAAGAATACCAGCCATCATAAATACCATGATGATTGTTTTCTTAACGTTAACACCAGAAACGTTGGCTGCATCTTCATTCGAACCTACCGCAAACATATTTTTACCAAAAGATGTTTTGTTCCAGATTACCCAAACAACACCAGTAATGATTGCAGAATATAGTACATACATTGGAACTTTTGCGGTACCTACTTTAAATAATGTTCCAGAAATAAAATTACGATATACCTCGGACATACCAGATAGAGTTTGTCCACCATTTGTACCAAATTGTAAGAACATTAAGATTAATCCATAAACGATCAATTGTGTAGATAAAGTAACAATAAATGGGTGTACTTTAAATTGTGCCATACAGAATCCATTCACAAAACCAATGACAGCACCAACTACGATAACAGCTAATAAAGCCATCCAGATAGGTTGAACAACCATTCCAGGGAATAATTTATTGACTGTTAATTGTAGACCAGCAGCAATACATGCAGCCAAACCAACTTGACGACCAGCCGAAATATCGGTACCAGCCAAGATGATACATCCACCAACACCCAATGCGATAGGTAATTTTGCTGCTGTTAAGTTAATAATGTTGACAATCGAAGTAATCGATAAGAAACTTGGAACTCGAATCCAAATGTATAAAATTGTAATGGCAATGATGATAAACATTGCGTTGTTCATCAATAAATCCCCAATTGCTCTTTTACGATCGGCAGGATTCATTGCCTTAAATTGTTCAATCTTTTTCACAATACTCTCCTCCTTATGCATATTTGGCCGCTAGGGTCATGATTTCTTCTTGTGTTGTATTTTGTGCATCGACTTCTCCAGCTAGTTTTCCACCAGACATAACTAAGATACGATCACAAATACCAAGAAGTTCAGGCATTTCCGAAGAAACAACTAATACAGTTTTTCCTTGATTTGCCAAATCTAAGATTAATTGATAAATCTCATATTTTGCACCAACGTCAATACCACGAGTTGGTTCGTCTAGAAGTAATACCTCTGGTTCAGTTAATAACCAACGACCAATGATTACTTTTTGCTGGTTACCACCCGATAACGAACGAATTTGTGTTTGTTGAGAAGGTGTTTTTGTATGCATAGCGTCAATATATTTTTGAGTATCTTCGACTTGTGATTTATGACCTAAGAATGGGCCAAATTTTTTATGACGACTTAAACTAGAAATGACTGTATTTTCCAAAATAGAACGTACTCCAAAAATACCAGTAGCACGACGTTCTTCCGTTAACATCGCAAATCCATTTTTGATCGATTCTCCAGAGTTTCGATTCTTACAAACTTTTCCATCTAAATAAATAGTACCGGATTTACGAGTACGAATACCAAAAATACTTTCTAATACTTCTGTACGACCAGAAGCATCCAATCCTGCAAGTCCAACAACTTCCCCACGACGAGCTTCGAAACAAACGTTATCAAGTTTATTATATACACCAGATAAGTTTTCGACTTTTAAGTAAACATCTCCTGGTTTATTCGTTTTTGGTGGGAATTGGTTAGTAAGTTCACGACCAACCATCAAACGAATGATATCTGCCATTTCTAAATCATCGGCTGCATGCGTAGCAATCCATTTACCATCACGCATAATTGTGATTTCGTCTGAAATACGTTTGATTTCAGCCATTTTGTGCGAGATGTAAATAATTGCACATCCACGATCTCTAAGCATATTAATGATACGGAATAAGTGTTCAACTTCCACTTCTGTTAATGAAGAAGTAGGTTCGTCAAATACAATAACTTTCGAATCGTAAGAAACCGCTTTGGCAATTTCAACCATTTGACGTTGTGAAACCGGCATATTTGACATAATTTCTTTCGGATTTACGGAAATTCCTAAATCATCAAATAATTTCATTGTCGCATCATACATTTTTCTTTCACTTGTGAAAGGACCATTTTTAGGGAATCGTCCTAGCCACATATTATCCATGACATTTCGAGTTAAAGCTTGGTTTAATTCTTGGTGTACCATCGCTACTCCGTTTTCCAAAGCTTCTTTCGAATTCTTAAAATCAACTTCTTTACCTTCAAGATAAATATGCCCATCATCCTTATGATAAACACCAAATAAGCATTTCATCAAAGTGGATTTTCCGGCACCGTTTTCCCCCATTAGTGCATGCACTGTTCCCGCTTTGACATTTACTGTTACACCGTCAAGAGCTTTTACACCAGGGAAAACCTTTGTGATGTTCTCCATACGAAGAAGAACCGGTTCATTTGTTGCCATAATTTCTCCCTTCTACTCTATTTTATTAAAAAGCCACGCGCTTTATAGCGCGCAGCTTTTTATAATGCTAAATTAAAATCTAAATTATATGAATTATATTATTCACCAGAGTATGCTGAATAAGGGATATTAACACGCCAAGTACCAACTACATTTGCTTTATCGATTCCATCGAATGTTCCAGCACCAGCGATTAAGTTTTGAGCAATTTTAACAACAGCTTCAGCCATACCAACAGCATCTTGTTTGATAGTTCCAGTCATAGAACCTTCTTTAATTTTTTCTTTAGCAGCGTCAGTAGCATCTACACCAAATACAGGGATTGTGTGTCCTTTTCCATCGTTATATCCAGCGTTTTGTAAAGCAGCGATTGCACCTAATGCCATGTCATCGTTGTTAGCGATAACAACTTCGATCATGTTATTATTACCTTCGTTGAATTTAGATAATGCTGTTTGCATTAATTCTTGACCTTGTTGAGCTGACCAAGTACCATTCATGTCTAATAAGTATTTTGAAGGGTTTGAATCGTCATAGAATTTTAAAGGTTTTTTACCAGCTTCAGTTAACACTTTGTCTGCGTCTTCAACACCGTATTTAGTACGAGCATCGGCTTCCATATTACCTTCTTGACCTTTGAACATTACATAAGAAATTTCACCATCTTTATTTAGGTCGATATCGTCAAAGTTTTCAAGGATATATTTACCAGCCATTTCACCTTCCATGTGTCCAGCTTGTGTATAATCTGTTCCTACATAAGCAGCTTTGTCATAAGCAGAAACGATTTCTTCAGAAACGGAACGGTTGAAGAATACTAATGGTAATTCAGCATCTTTTGCTAAATCAATGATTGCTTGTGTAGCATCGTCTGAACTAGCGTCAACGATATTAACAACTAAACATTTAGCACCTTTAGTGATAGCTGTTTGAATTTGTTCTGTTTGAGTTGTTTGAGATGCGTTAGCGTCATAGTCTTGGTAAGCAATACCAGCATCGTTTAAAGTTTTGTTCATTGCTGAACGTACACTTGATAGATAAGTATCCCCAAATGTGTACCAGAAAATTGCAACTTCTCCATCTGCGGAAGCCGATCCACCATTATTTGAAGATCCTCCACCACATGCAGCAAGAGAAAGAGCTAGCATTCCAGTTGTGAATGCCGAAAGTAATTTTTTAAGTTTCATTATATTTTGCCCTCCTAAAACTTAAATTTTGTTACTAATATAATACAATAAATGTAAGCGTTTGCAAATCAGTTTTGCTAAATTTCCTTACAAATATTTATTTTTTTAAAAACAAACTTTTTTGTGAATTTGTTTCATTTTTTTACATATTATCTTAGATAAATTGTTATTTTTTTCATTTAATTTTACACATTTTCGATTTTATATTAGTAATATTTCTGTGATTCTGTAAGGATTTGAAAAGTGAAAAAAAAGATAGAATTCTATCACTTTTTGGGTATATAATAAGAAGGTAGTGAACAACAAAAACGGGGCTATTGTCAGCCCCATTTTCTATTCCTTCGAACACTCCACTTCCGCATGTATCAAAGCTAAGATTGCATCAAAATTTGCTTCAGACAACGTATGGAAAAAAGCATTGTTTTTACACTTGATATATTCTATTCCATCCATTGTAAACTTATAACCTGCAGTGCATGTAGGCGAACAAGTCCCGCCTATTAATCTCTTACAAATGCCACCTTTGATAATGTCCTTTTTCATCTCATTTGGAAAACCGTTCAATATAGATTCATATGCTTGGACATGTTGGGCATATATACGAATTTTCACACCCGTTTTTCGAAATACATAATTCAACAAAGCTTTCCTACTCTCAGGAGCAATATACGATGTCACAAAACCACTTTTCGCTCCTTAATCGTTCTCTTACAACCATTTTCTAATAAATAATGATCTAAATCTAAGACGAAGCTTTGAAAATTGGTCGGAATATCATCTAAAAATTGCGTAAACTTTTCTTCCACATTAATTCCCTCTTTCTTTTCTAACAATAGGTAATCATACTTCTTCTATTTTACTCTAGTATCATTCTATTAGAAAAAAAAGTATATTCATCCTTATAGACTATGAAATGCATGAAAGAAAGACAAGCTGCATTTTGATTTGACTAGTGAATGGTTGAACGACTTTTCTAACCATGATATAGTTTTTCTAGAGTTTTTTACGAAAAAAGGAGAATGATATGAATCGATCAGCTGGAGTTTTACTAGCCATTCCGAGTTTACCTTCAAAATATGGAATTGGATGTTTTTCCAAAGAAGCGTATGACTTTGTCGATTGGTTAGCCGACGCAAAACAAACATATTGGCAAATCTTGCCATTAGGACCAACGGTCTATGAGGGAGCCGATTCCCCATATCAAGCATATTCGGCATTCGCAGGAAATCCTTATCTTATCGATCTTGAGCCATTTATCGAACAAGGATTGTTAGAAAAAAGCGAAATTCCGGATATGAACAACAAGACAGGATGTGTAGATTACGATAAATTAAAAGAATATCGTTTAGAAATCCTTCACAAAGTATACGAACGTTCTGACATTAGTCAAAACAAAAAATATCAAGCATTTATCGAAGAAAACAATTGGTGGTTACACGATTATGCTCTATTCATGGCATTACACACTTTCTTCAAAGACCAATGGACAGCTTGGCCAGAAGATATTCGTAAACGCTGGGGCTATTCTATGGATTACTACAATAGAGAATTGTATTATGATATTGAATTCCAAAAATTCTTACAATTCACTTTCTTCGAACAATGGACGGCATTAAAAACTTATGCTAATAAAAAAGGAATTCAAATTGTTGGAGATATGCCAATCTACGTATCCATGGATAGTTCGGATGTATGGGCACATCCAGAGCTGTTCCAAATTAACGAAAACAATGAATTAGAAGCCATTGCTGGTTGTCCACCAGATGACTTCTCCGAAACTGGACAAGTATGGGGAAATCCATTATACAAATGGGACTACCACAAACAAACAGGATACGATTGGTGGATTGACCGTATTTGGATGAGCTTTCAATTGTTCGACGTCTTACGAATCGACCATTTCCGTGGATTGGACGAATACTTCTCGATTCCTGCGGGAGCTACAACTGGTTTAGAAGGACATTGGGAACCAGGACCAAATATGGATTTATTCATTCGCATGGAAGAAAAATTAGGAAAACGTGATCTTATTGCGGAAGACCTTGGATTTATGACTGACTCTGTAAAAAAATTAGTGAAAGATTCAGGATTCCCAAATATGAAAGTCTTACAATTCGCCTTCGATGTTAATGATGCAGGAAAAACAAATGACTATTTGCCACACAACTATCCAGAAAACTGTGTAGCCTATACAGGAACGCACGATAACGATACAAGCATGGGATGGTATGTTTCTTTATCCAAAGCCGAAAAGGAATTGGTAAATAAATACATTGGAAAAGATATTAAACCAAAAGATGTTGCTTGGGAAATGATTCGCCTTGTCTTCCAATCTCACGCAAAAATCGCAATTGTTCCTATGCAAGACTATTTAGGATTGGATTCCAAAGCACGAATGAATCTTCCAGCCACTACGCAAGGAAACTGGGGATGGCGTATGAAAAAAGACGCTAACACAAAAGTACTAGCGCAAAAAATTGCGGAATTAACAGAAATCTACGGACGTGTAAATTGGAATATTAAAAAGTAAAAAGTTAGGGGAATTTCCCTAACTTTCTTTATTCTCCGGTAACATTTCTAAGACATAGTCTTCAGCATTCGAGTTTTTCTCTACTTCTTCGCTTGCCATTTCTTCTACAGTCGATTCCGAAAATAAGTTTTCCATTGTTTCTTTTTCTTCGTTAGTATTCAATGGTTTAAACTCTTCCACAACGCTCTCAACCATCTCCTCTTTATGATTTCGAAGGGTATGTAAGATTTCTTCTAAACGATTTTTTACAGAAACATTAATCACTTGTTCCAAAGCCACCTGCACTTCTTCTTTTTGAATTGCTTTTGGCATTTGGGTTACAACTTGCGAGCTTATATCGTAAGCAATATTTTCCAGAAGAACATGTACATCTTTATTTAAGCTAACAAAAGTCTTCGTAGCGGATTCATTAATCATATCTTCCATTTCACTCATCAAAGTATCCATAATACGATTCACATCCCTTTGTAAAGATTGTAACATTTGAATATATTGCTCATTAGTAGAAACCAAATTGTCTTTATACAAAGTAAATTGATCACATACAGCAGCTGTTAAGGAATCCATTTGTTCCGAGTAATCTTTTACACCCACTAGTTTTTGATTAATCGAATCTAAAGAACGTTGATAACGAGCAAACTCCGCTTCCATCTGTACAAAATGCGTATACAATTCAATCGCAATTTCTTTTTCACTTTTCTCATCCAATTCAAAACGAGCTGCCTTTGAACGAAGGAACACCTTCTTTTCTAAATTAAAAATATCTCGTTCTTGATGAAACAATTCTTCCTGATTCTCTAAAGTTTTTTGTTTTTCTTCCAACAATTCTTCTTGTTGGGCAATCTGTTCACGTTGAACTTCTAATTCTTCATGAACTTCATTATATTTTTGTATTCCGATATAGACAAGTATTGCCGTCAACGCCAATGCCAATATGATTACTACATATCCCATAAGTAATTACTCCTTTAATCTGTTAATCAAATCATAAACTATTTAGCCAATTTTTTCATTAAAAAAGAGTGAAAATCTATTTCACCCTTATTTCTTATTCTCTTCTGCTTTAGGAAGACGAGCATATGTATCCGCTAATTGATAAATCGCTCTAGCCAAGTCTTGAGAAAGATAGTTTGGAGATAAACGCCATTTCCAGTTTGATCCTGTTGAACCAGGTTCATTAAAACGCGCTTCTTTTCCTTTTACTAAATAATCTTGTAAAGGAATGATACAAGTATCCGCAACCGAACGATACGCTTCACGAATAAAATCCCAAACAAATTTTCCTGTATTATACTTATCCGAATTGGTATAAGTGACCGCAAAATCTTTATGAGAATCGTTTAAAGTCTCAAACCAATCTTTCGTAGTCGGATTGTCATGTGTTCCTGTATAAACAACACATTGCTTTTTATGATTATGATTTAAATAGTAGCTATCATGATTCCATCCAGTAAAGGCAAATTGAAGAATTTTCATACCCGGTATATTGGCATCTTCTAATAACTGTTCTTTTTCTGGTGTTAATGTTCCTAAATCTTCGGCAATCAATTCAATATCTGGGAATTGTGCATACAATTCTTTAAAGAAATCCATTCCAGGACCTTTTTTCAAAACACCATTTTCCGCTGTTTTGTCCGCATAAGGAATCGCACAATATTCCGCAAAACCATGGAAGTGGTCAATACGAATCACATCAAATAAACTAATATTACGAACCATACGAACCATCCACCAAGAATAGTGGAATTTCTTAATATTATCCCAGTCATAAATAGGATTTCCCCACAACTGTCCTGTTTTACTAAACGCATCTGGTAAAGTACCCGCAACAAAAGTTGGAATACCATCACTATCCACTAAAAAGGCTTCTGGATGTGACCAAGCATCACAAGAATCCAACGAGCAATAGAAAGGAATATCTCCGATAATCTTAATTCCCTTTTCATTGGCATACTTTCTTAAACGTTTCCATTGACATTCAAACATATATTGTTGGAAATAATAGAAATTCACTGTGTTTTTATTTTCATTTTCTACTCTTTCCAATTCTGCCTTATTCGCATGCGCATATTTTTTATCCCAATCGATCCAAGATTTTCCTTCATAAATTTTTTTCAAAGTCATAAATAAGGCATAATCGTGTAACCAATAATATTCTTCTTCCACAAATTTGTCATAATCTTGATCTGGAACAAATCGAGCGAATGCTTTTTCTAGAGCTACTTTTCTATTATTATATAAAGCTCCATAATCGACTTCATCCACCTTTGAACCAAAGTTTAAACCATTTAATTCGTCCCAACGCAACAATCCACGATGTACCAAATCTTCTAAGTCGATAAAGTATGGGTTACCCGCAAAAGCAGATACTGGTTGGTAAGGAGAATCTCCAAAACCAGTTGGACCAATCGGCAAGATCTGCCAATATGTTTGTCCAGAATCTTTCAAAAAATCAATAAATTGATACGCTTCTTTGGATAAACAACCAATTCCGTAGTTGGAAGCCAAAGAAAAAATAGGAAATAAAATCCCTGCACTTCTCATAAAAATAGTACCTCTCTCTTAGTGATATTATATCATACTGCATCACTCAAATGACTATTATTTTACAAATTTCGGTATAATTCCAACAAAATATTTGACAGACATCTTTTTACATAGTATGCTCCATTTTGGTTGTATAAACCAGGAGAAAAAGAAATGAAAGAAAGTGTTGTTGTTTACTTTAGTAAGACCGAATCTACTGGGGCCATTGCGAAAAAGATTAGTCTTGGATTACAATGTGACCTATGTAGAATCATTCCTTCCTATCCTTATATGATAGAAGATTTAAATCAAGAAGATCCAACATGTCGTTCGTATGTTGAAGCAAAAGATGAAAATTCTAGACCTGAAATATTAGATTTAAAATTTGACATCGAAAAATATGATATTATCTACTTAGGTTTTCCAATCTGGTTTGAAGATATGCCAAAAGTGATTTATACCTTCTTAGAATCTTTTGATTTCACAAACAAGATTATTGTTCCATTTGCGACAAGCGAATTAAGTAATTTAAAAGAAATCACAAAAACGATACAAAAGCTATGTCCACAATCAAACGTCTTAGCTGGTATGCCACTAAATGGTAGTCCTTCTTGCATTGACATATTAGAATGGATTGATCAATTACCTTTAGAATAGTTTTCGAAAGAGAACTATTTTTTTATGTTATGATAGAAGCATGAATAATAAGCGAAAATCAATTTGTCCTTACGACTGTCCACAAGCGTGTGGCTTAGAAATCACCTTAGAAAACGAACAAATCGTAAAAGTAGAAGGAGACAAGGAACATCCAGTTTTTAAAGGGTTGATTTGTCACAAAATGCGAAACTATCAAGCCGCCATCTACAACAAGGAACGTATTCTCACGCCCCTAAAAAGAATAGGAAAAAAAGGCGAAGGCATGTTTCAAGAAGTCAGTTGGGAACAAGCCATCCAGGAGATTACAGATCATTGGCATCATGATTTACAAGAATATGGTCCCGATGCGATATTAGGCGTATCCTCATCTGGGACACAAGGACTCCTACAAAAGAATATCGTCGATGCTCTATTCAACAAAATCGGTGGGCGAAAAGTTGAAATGACCCTTTGTTCCGGTGCTAAAACAGGCGCTTTTGAATCCTTAACCAATAACTCTGGTTCTTTATGCCCTTCTCAAATGATGGATAGCGACTATTATCTAGTTTGGTCAAGTAATGTCAGAAATACTAGACTAGCAACGCTTGCACTTCTTACCAACCAAAGAAAACAAGGAAAGAAAATAGTCAACATCGATGTTTTCACAAAAGACAATGCTTCCTATTTTGATGAAAATATCCAAATTCGTCCAGGAAGTGATGGAGCTTTAGCCCTAGCCATGATGCATATTCTTGTGCAAGAAGGCTATAGCGATGATATATTTATGCAAGAATTCTGTGTCGGATATGAAGAATTTCGTGACACTTTAATACAATACACACCCGAATGGGCTGAACCAATTACAGGTATTGATGCTTCTACCATTCGAAGAATTGCTCGAGAATTTGGAAAAGCCAAATCACCTTGTATATTATTAGGAACTGGTATGTCAAGACGATTGAATGGAGGAATGAATACTCGTTTAGTCATTATTTTATCAGCCATTACTGGTGCCTGGAAAAAAGAAGGAGGAGGTTTTGTCGGAAGAAATCCAAGAAGTGGACCATGTATCGATCTCAATAAGATTACCAATCCTCAATTTCGTAAACACAATGGAAAAGTAGAGAATATCAATCTTTTATCCAATACATTTCAAGATTCATCTCTACACTCACTCTATATTTCCGGAGCCAATCCTGTACACTCAATCCACAATCAGAAGGGTGCAATCCAAGGGTTAAAACGAGACGATCTATTTTGTGTTGTACACGATAGAATTCATACCGCAACCACCAAATATGCCGATATTATTTTACCCGCAACATATTCTGTAGAACACAGCGATTTATATATGGCCAGTGGATTTAATACCTTTTCCAGCGCTTATCAAATCACCAAACCATTAGGTCAAGCCAAAAGTAATTGGGATACGATTTGTTTACTCGCTAAAGGAATGGGATATACCGAAGAAATCTTTTCAAAAAATGTAGAAGAAATGATGAAAGAATTACTAGAAAATCCTCTTCCTCCACTCAATCAAGTAAACTTAGATATACTTCATACTGGGGGGAGTGTCTTGCTTCCTTATCCAAATAGAACCAAACTAAAGACGGCAGATGGAAAAATGCATATCTACGATGCAAAATTAGCTTATCCACTTCCACAATATGTGCCAAATTTGGAAGATGACTATCCATTATCCCTTGTGTGCATACCTGATTTCTATACCCTAAATTCAGTTTTTGACGATCGCAAAGACTTGCTCAAAAAACGAGGAGAATGCATTGTCTATATCCATCCAGAAGATGCACGAACAAGAAATATTAAAGATAGAGATTCCGTACTCTTATATAACGATTTAGGCTCTTTCCATTGTACTTGTTCCATTAGTCCACAAATTGTTGAAGGATGCGTAGCGATTTCCGGGAGTTTTCCATTCAATCTTTTACATCATGCCCGTATTTCCGATATGGGAAAAGGAACAACATTAAATGACAATCGAGTCGAAATGAAAAAATGCGCTAAACAATAGCGCATATTTTTTTAAAATTAAGATCCAGCTGTTCTTCAATTTGTTCCACAGAAAGATTTTTTATCCGAGAGATTTCTTGTAGACTGCGATTTAAACAATATAAATAATCCACAGAAGAAGTTTCAAAAGCCCATTCTAATGCCGAAATTCCATCACTTTCGATAAGAAGATGATCAAGATCCACTTGTTTGACAACTTCATCCACACAAGCATCCATACCCACACTAGGCCCAATTGTAAAAAAACATCCCATTTCCTTAAACTCCTGGATACAATCCATACTCGAATGCCAATGAACGATATACGTATTTGGATATTTTTTTATCAACTTAAGACCCTCTTTTTCCATGCCTTTTAAATGTAAGATTACTGTTTTTTTAGAAGCCGAAGCATACTGTAGCTGTTTTTCAAATACTTCCTTTTGTAAAGAAAGATCCGTTTGACACCATGTATTATCCAAACCAATTTCCCCTACGATATTCGTCTTTTCCAAATATGGAAAAAAGGTATCATAAGAGATTTGATCCACACTCCATGGATGAATTCCACAACTAAAATGATACGCTTGATGAAAAATATCCTCTTCAATTTGCGAATATTCTAAAGGCGTTGATACGTTACAAATGCCATCGATTCCTTTTTCTTTTAATATAGAAACCAATTTTTTAGAAAAATGAAAATGTGCATCATGCATTGTTTTCACCTTTAAGAAGTTCAAAAATCTCCCGTTTCAGTTCCCCTTGTGAAAATAACCATTCCCGACTTTTCACAACATCTTTAAATTGTATTTCGCGAAGAACACGAGCCGGACGATGCGAAAAAATCAAAATTCGATCGGCTAAGTATAAAGCTTCATCAATATCATGTGTCACCAATAAAGTGGTACGATTGTAATTTTTTCTAAGTTGAAGAAGCCAATCCTGCATATCATTGCGAGTAATCACATCCAATGCCCCAAATGGCTCATCCAACAAAAGAATGTCTGCCTGACAAAGAGCTGTTCTTAAAAAAGCTGCTCTTTGACGCATTCCACCAGAAAGTTCTTTAGGATAAGCATTTTGATATCCATCTAAACCAAATGTTTTAAATTCTTTTAACGCCTGTTCTTTGGCTTCTTTTTTTTGATTGTTGATCTGTCCGTATAAAGTAACATTTTCTAGAATTGTCTTCCAAGGAAGAAGCAAGTCACTTTGTGGCATATACGCAAAATGCTCACTAACCCCATTCACTTCTTTTCCATCCACTAAAATTCGTCCTGCATCTGGATTTAAGATGCCAGCCAGAATATTAAGTATCGTCGACTTACCACATCCCGATGGTCCTAATATCGCAATAAACTCACCATTATGTACTTGTACATTGATATCGTCTAAAACACTTTGTCCATCAAAGGAGTTTTTTAAATGTTGTATTTCTAATTTCATAGTTCCTTATTTCACAAATTCATTTGTATATTGACTGCTTGCTTCAATTGTATGGTCGATTAATCCATATTCAAACATGAAATTTGTGTAATTATCCCATACACTATCTTTCATAAGACCCCAAGAAGAAGCATCTTTTGCATATTGTTCGCTTAAATACGATTGGCTACGTTTTAAGAATTCTAAATCTACATCTGGTAATGCTTTGTCATGAAGAATCGTTGCTGCCTCAACACTGTTACCAATCGCATATTCATAGCCTTTTTTTGTTGCCTGCACGAAAGCACGAACTGTTTGCGCATCATTGGAAATCATATCTTGATTCGTAATGATCAATGGTGTGTAGTAATCTAAACGTTCATCCAATTCGCTACAAGGAAGATAGTTTAATTCGTATCCATCCATTAAGCCTTGCATCACAGCCCATCCGTAGAATTCCCATTGAATATTCACTTTGTTTTTTCCAGTTTTAGCCGATAAAGACGCAAAACCAGAACCATCGGCTCCAACAATATTTAATTTTTTAAATTTTGCGTTTGATTTTTTCATTACCGCTTCAATGACAGCTTCTTCACTCGGTGCACCCCATCCTGCATAAGTTTTTCCTTCAAAATCTTTTGGCGATTGAATATTGGCATCTTTCAAAGAAACAAACCCTGAAGTATTATGTTGAATAATAGCCGCAATCGCTTTTACAGGAAGCGGATCTTGCGCTGTTAGTGCATACGTTGTATCTTCTTGATAAGATACACCAAAATTTGCTTTTCCAGTCGCCACCATAGTAGTTGTCGCATTGTCACCTGGTTCAATAATTTCAACTTCTAAACCAGCTTCTTCATAAAAACCTTTTTCTTGTGCCACATAAAACCCTGTATGGTTTGTGTTTGGTGTATAATCAAGCATTAAAGTTACTTTTTTTAACGATGGCTCTTCTTTTGAAACGTTAGAAGAACAAGCCGCCATAGATAAACTCATCACAAAAGCCAAAAGACATTTTAAGCATTTTTTCATATTATTGTTTTCCTTTCTTACGTAAATGTGGAAATGCCAAATATTGAATCAATGAACAAGAAAGATTCAATAGTACACTCCATAAAATAATCATCACTACACAAGCGAATACTTTATCTAACATATATCCATTTTTTACACGCAACATATAGTAGCCCAGTCCAGCAGACGATGATAACCATTCTCCAACAATGGCCCCTCCAATACAATATGTCGAAGCGACTTTTAAACCAGAAAATAACCCTATTGCTCCAGATGGAATCTTTACCATTGTGTAAATTTGCCAAGTAGAGGCTTTAAAACTCTTTAGTAAATTAATTTGATTTTTATCCACTTGTCCCAAACTGTCACAAAAAGATATGGCAATAGGAAAAAAACACATAAAAATTACGATCAATACTTTTGGAGCCATCCCAAAGCCTAACCAAATCGAAAACAATGGACCAAGAACCATAACCGGAACGGTTTGCGTTACAATCAGATAAGGATATACGCTTTTTTTAAACGTTTTGGAAAGATCCATACAAATCGCGATTCCTATCGCCAAAATTGTCGAAATGAACAATCCAATCAAAGCTTCGCTTAATGTTACTAGGGAATGTGCCCATAAAACATCAAAATTATCCACGATTGCCATAAATATTTTAGAAGGTGGAGGCAAAATATATAAGCTGATGTTAAATAGTTTAACGGCAAGCTCCCAAAGTGCAATAACAATTATAAATACAAGTAAAGGCATACTGATAGAGAGTTTCTTCATAAATTTCCTCCTTCCCTTATACGAAAAAAAAGACGTCCAAGGACGCCTATCTACTCAAAAACGATATGACTCCCTCCGCTAGTACTAACTAGATCAGGTCATAAGGGATTGGATAAAAATCCATCTCAGCCATAAGCACCCCTGTCATGAACTACGATTTACTTGTAGAAGTATTATACATTATAAATAGGAATAATTCATTATTTTTCAATTTTTCTACACAGAGAGTTCCACGAACAATCCCCACAAATAGCTTCTCTTTTATGAGCATCTAAAATATTGTTTCGAACAATTTTTTGGTACGTTGACCACTTTAATTGCGAATGATTTTCAAGCTTGCAGTATGCTAAAACTAAAGAATCATACGTTTGCACTTTTCCAATAGAAGTACATACACCCTCTTGGTTATTTGGACATCCTAGACAAATGGAATCGGCTTCACACACAATTTCAATAGCGGGATCTTCTGTATCCAAGAATGTCTTCTGCTTTTTCATATTTTCGACAAACGAACTACTGTATCCTTCTCCGATAAAAAAAGCCAGACACATGCCATGATGGGCACGTAACATATATGTTTTCATCTATCGTTTTACTACTTTTTCTAAACGATTCGCTAATACTTTCGCAAGAACGATTTTAATGAAATCTGGAATGATAAATGGGAATACACACCATCCTAATACACTCATTAATCCAATAGCACCTGTATTCTTTGCGTAAACTACCATAAACCAAACCGTCCCGATTGCGTAACATGCGATTAAACCAAGAATCATAGACAACCAAACAACCCATGGTTTAGATGAATAACGTTCAAAAAACCACATAATCAAACCAGTTGCTAAAAATCCAATAATGTAACCTCCAGTGCTTCCTAAAAGAACTCCAAACCCTGAAGAAAAATTCGCAAATACTGGAATACCAATGCATCCCAAAAGAATATATAAAAGAATCGAAAGCGTTCCCTTTTTACCACCTAATACTAAACAAGTAATAAAAACGCCAAATGTTTGTAGCGTAAAAGGAATAGTTGTGGGAATTGAAATCCACGAACATAACGCAATAAAAATAGAAAAAATAGAAATATAAGCCATATCTTTTGTGTTCATACTAAAATACCTCACTTCCTTTAAGAGTATAAACACACAGCCATCTATTGTCAACCTTAATTTGTTTTGAAAGTTAACGTTAACTTAAAAAAAAGAAGAAGATTATTCCTCTTCTTCATCTTCTTCCATATCATCGACAGCTTCTCTTTCTTCTGCTTCTTCTTCCTCTTCCTTATCTTCGTCTTCCTCGTCTTCGTCACGCGTACCATTTATATAATTTGTCGTGTCACCAAATTCGTAGAATTCTTTTTTGATCCAACCACGTTCATATTCTCGAACTTCATCGGAGATATGAACATAATCGTAATCCGCAAATTTCTTACAATAATCAAGAAGATAGTTTACTATGTCAAAAGCGACCGCATAATTTCGAGAATCTTCCGTTGGAATATATAATCCACGAGAGATACCATCTTTCGAATAGCCGGACCAACAAGCAATAGTGAACGCATTAGTATAACCAATCGACCACATATCACGAATGGCACCTTTTGGAATTCCATATTCTTCTCCAAAAACACCCCAGTCCGAAGTACCCGATTTTCCATATACTGGATATGTATCCTTTAAACGCATACTTAAGTTATAATATCCGTTGTTTACAACTTTATACAATAAATAACTCATCATATATGCTGCTCCAGAAGATAAGATTTTATACGTTTGAGGAGAATTCAACGTTTCTTCTCCATCCGAGCGACGAACGACTTTTCTTACACGATGGGCTTCAATACGATTTCCTTCATTCGCAAACATGGAATAAGCACTCGCTTGTTGAATAGGACTGGCCCACATATCCGAACCACCAATCGAATATTGTTCGTTAAATCCTTGGCACACATCTTCGTCGTATCCACATTTTTGTAAGAATTCAATCCAATAATCCGTACCCATTTCGTCAATCAAATCTAACATAGCTTGTGCCGCAGTGGTATTTTTAGAAACCCCTAAAGCATACGCTAAGCTCATTTCGTGATTGTATTCCCCATCGGAGTTGTTGACATATGTTCCATTTTTCCAATAGTCTTTTTTCTCATCCACTACTTCGTGTTCTGTCGACCACCCCAATAAATCAAATGTAGAACTATACGCCAAGATTGGTTTCATCGATGAACCTGGTTGTTTACGATCCGTTGAAGCATCAATTTTAACCGCATCCGTATGGTATGTACGACCTGGTCCGACCGCAATAATTTCACCAGTGGCATTGTCCAAAACCGCAAATCCGACATCAAAATACTTATCCGGATAATCCACGATTACACCTTCACAAATATCATTCGCCTTACTTTGCACTTTCGAATTCAAAGCTGTATAAATATCCATTGGAATAATACTAGGATCTTGCCCCGTCAAATGTTCCACTTCTTCTACAACCTGAGCAATATAGGCCTCGTTAGGATCTTCATTCGCTTTTATTTTCGAATATTCTAAGGCATACGACAATTTTGTGTTAACCGCCAAATCGTGTTCAAGTTTAGTAATATATCCATGTGACAACATCAAATCCAAAGTTACATTTCGACGTCTTTGCCCCGAAACCAAATGGTCTTGGTATTCATCCGTAAGATTCAACATTGGATTGTATTCATTTGGTGCATTCACCGCCCCAGCTAAAAAGGCAGCTTCGGTTAAGTTAAGCTCGCTCACATTTTTATTAAAAAAGTACTGTGCTGCTTTTTGAATCCCACGAGTATTTCCTCCAGAACCAAACCATACACGATTCACATAATATTCAAAAATAGCTTCTTTCGAAACGTTCTTTTCCGCAACCAAAGACAAGTAGATTTCTTGAATCTTTAATTTAATCTGTCTCATCTTACTAATATAACCATGTTGCGAAACAATTTGTTCTTGCTGCTTACTCGTAAAGGCATTATCAATCATCTGCATAGTTAAGGTCGAACCACCCTGAGATAAAGTACCACTTCGTAGGTTGCTCATGGCAGCTGCTACAAAACGAGATAAGTCAAATCCTGTATGTACAAAGAAGCGGGAGTCTTCAATAGAAAGCAAGGCATCAACAACAACTTGGGGAATTTCATCGTACGTAACATCCTGACGAATCTCTTCTCCAAACTCATAGACTAGATTTAAGTCACTATCAAAAATACGCGAGTTTTGCATCGTTGTTAGTCCATCTTTCGTAAAAGCCATCCCATTCGGATCACGAATGACCGATGATAATAAATAAAACATTGTCATACATGCCACTAAAAATAAGCTCAATACGATCATAGACACTTTTTCAACCAACACCAATGGTCTTGTTTTTTGTCGTGCTCTTTTTAAAATAAGTGATTTAATTTTTATTTTTGCCACAAAAATACCCCTATTTCATCTATATTCAATCATCATTAAGTAAAAGATTTATATAATCTATCACAAGATACATTGTATCATCTTTTTTGAGCATTCGCATTTTTTTCTATTCAGAAAAAAATAAAAA
>JAUNDJ010000035.1 GCA_030526175.1 Bacillota bacterium | reverse complement strand
TGAGCGCTATGCGCGATGAAAGAAAAACCACCAGCTAGGCTGGTGGATAATTATTTTTTGTATTCTTTGATTGTTTTCTCAATTTCATTGGCATCTGGGTCTATGTAGATTGTTTTATAGCTTTTCATTGTTACAAAACCTATTTTAGAACCAGGTACTTTTTTGATTTGAGAAATAGGACAATAGTCCACTGGTACGGAACTACTATCTTTTCCTTGCGAAAAATAAGCAGCCAGGTTGGCGCATAGACGAATTGTATCTTCCTCTGGGTTTTCTTGTTTTAATAGTACGTGAGAACCGTGATAATCTTTTACGTGGAACCAAAGGTCGTTTTTACGTGAAAGATGGTGTGTTATATAGTTGTTTTGAATGTTGTTTTTTCCTACATAAATGTCCGCGTCGTCGTAAACTAAATGAAGAATGTTTGGCATTTTTTTCTTTTTACGATTCGTTTTCTTCTTTTCAAACAAGAATTTCTGATTGACCAATTCTTCTCGTATTTCAAGAGCATCTTCGATGGAACAAGTTTGAAGTTGTGTGCTTAGTTGTGTGAAATAAGCAATTTCTTCTTTACATAAATCAATTTGTTCCAAAAGGATAGATTGCCCTCTTTTTAGTTTGTGATATTTTTGATAATACTTATTCGCATTCGTTTTTATATCAAATCGCATATCAATTGGAATAATGATGTCTTCTCCGGTTTCAAAAGAAGGAAGTGTTACCTTTTCTTCTTTTTTTAGGGAATACATATAACTAAAAAGCAAATCTCCATATTCCTTATACTTATCGTAATCTTGCGCTTTCTCATAAGCCTCTTGAAGTTTAGGAAGCTTTTTCATGTTTTTGGCTTTTTCTTTTTCTACACAACGGAATACATCCCCACATTGTTCTTTGATACGGGTCTTTTGTTCCAATTGGTTATATAGCTGATTAAAACCTTCCATGAAAGGGTATGTTTTATAAGCTTGTTCTAAGTGTGTTAATTCAATCCCATGAAACTCTTTATCGTATATATATAGTGTTTGGGTATGCATCAACTCTTGCATCACAGTCTGATAAGAAATCCCTTGTTTCATTCGATAAAGGAATTCTTTGGATAGAATTGGTGAAAATCCATAAATTTGTTTTACTAACGATTGATTTTCATCAATGGAGGATGCCAATAGTGGATCTTGTTTCACTTCCTGACTTGGAAGTTGATACTTTGCACCAGGGTGAATAAATCGTTTTGAATTTTCATAAACGGGAATTCTTTTTAGTGCATCGATAATGACACCTTGTGAATCCACAAGTATTAAGTTGGCATATTTTCCCATTAATTCTAATTGTAAGGAATAATTATTGATATCGCCAAATTCGTTGTACGAGCGTATAGAGAAGGTAAGAATACGGTCATAGTTTTCTTGTTCAATTTTCTCAATAATTCCACTTCCAATCATTTTTCGCAATACCATCACAAAATTTGAGGGATTTTGAGAAGAGTTTTCTAAATAGTTTGCCAAAAATAGACGGTTTGTGTTGGAATGAACATTCATCACCAGTCTTGATGTTGGCATATTGTATGGCTTAATCGTAAAAACGATTTCTTCTTCGGATATATTGTGTATTTTATTAATTTTACAAGGTAGATAATCTTGTAGTTGATTTTTAATGATTGAAATTAAAATTCCATCCATTGCCATAAAAGGTTCCTCCTTTTTAACACAAGGATTTTAACACAAAAGAAAAATCTTTGACAGTATTACCTATATTAGCTACAATGATTTCTATAAAAGGAGAGAGACGCGATATGAAAAAAGGACTTCTAATTGTGATCAGTGGACCAAGTGGTGTTGGAAAAGGAACGGTTCGTCGTTATTTTGAGAATGATGAACGTTTGTCTATTGCTTATTCCACTTCTATGACAACTCGTGCACCTCGTAACGGGGAAGTGGATGGTAAGGATTACTTCTTTACATCGAAAGAGAATTTCGAAAAAGCGATTGAAAATGGTGAGTTATTGGAATATGCACAATTTGTTGGTAATTACTATGGAACACCTGCTGCCGAAGTAGAACGTCTTCGTAACGAAGGAAAAAACGTTTTATTAGAAATCGAAGTGCAAGGTGCAACACAAGTGCAACAAAAAGTTGATGAAGCAGTGACTATTTTTATTATCCCACCTAGTATGGAAGAATTAGAACGTCGTATTCGTGGTCGTCAAACAGAAGCGGAAGAAATCATTCAACAACGTCTTGCGAAAGCACAACAAGAAATGAAGATGATGGGACAATACAAATATATCGTTTGTAACGAAGACCCAAAATTAGCAGCGGATTTGATTAAAACCATTATTTTACGACACATGGAATTAGAAGAAAATGCGTAAATAGAAAAAGAGACTATATACAACTTTGTATATGGTCTTTTTTCTTGGTATATTACAATTAGTATATATAGAGGAGGAACATATGAAGCTATAAAAAAAAATAATAACACTTGCTTTGATTTGTGTCCCATTGATTCTGACAAGTGCTTGTAGTAAATCTTCTTTTGATGCGAAAGGTTATACAGAAGGTTTAATGGTCTTGATGACAAAACAAGATACAACGCCTATAGTGAAAGCTGGTTTGCCACAATCGGAAGCGGATGCTTTAAAAAATGAATTCTTTGGATTGGTTGAAGAAGTTATTCTTTCAGAATTTGAAAGCTTTGATATTTCGAATAATACTAAAGAAAAATGGATTCTACTTATGTCAGAACTTTTGGCTAAATCAAAGTATTCGGTGAACGAAGCAAGAGAAAAGAGTGGGGAAGATGGTTACTTAGTGGATGTAACAATCAACCCGATTATGTATTCAAAAATTGTTGAAGACGAAGCTTTTTTAAGTGAACTTGAAAATCTAACTTTAAAGGCATATCAAAAAGGCGAAATCAATGATGATACGCTTTTTGACTATATGATTGGTTTGATGGCCGATAAAACTTTGGGAAAATTAGATCAATTAGAATACGACCAACCTAGCACGATTACAATTGAGTATGTTAAAGATAAAGATGGTATGTATACAATAAAAGATGAATATAGTATAGGTGCTGAAATTGGTTCAACATTATTTAAATAATTCGAAAGTAGTTGAAATTGGTATAAATATCCGTTATATTATTAGTGTGATAAATTAAATGGAGAGGCGAAATAGCCTCTCCTTAATTTTGGAAAAGAGGAAGAAAATGGAAAATCTAAAAAAATGGTTAGAACCTGTTTTATCAGAAAATGATTGTAGATTGTATGACATTTCTTGGCAAACAAATCAAAATCCACCTGTGTTGCAAGTTTCTGTAGAAAGAAACGATGGAACAATGGATTTAGATACATGTGCTCTTTGTTCCGAGTTAATTTCTGAAGTACTAGATGCCAAAGACTGGTATGGAAAAGAATATATGTTAGAAGTATGTTCACCAGGTGCTGAAAGAGAACTTAGAAATGATGAAGAATTAAATTCAGCTATTGGAAAGTATGTATATTGTAAATTAAAAGATCCAAAAGAAGGAATTGATCAAGTATTTGGAGATTTGGAAATCGTAGAAGAAGATTCAATTACAATTGCATACCAAGTTAAAGGTAGAAATAAAAAAATTAAAATTGAAAAAACAAACATTCGTTTAATTATGACAGCGGTAAAAGTATAGGAGAGAAAAATGAAAATTAAAGTCAAAGATCTTCAAAAAGCTTTATTAGGTATTGAAGAAAAATCGCAATTAAGTCAAGAAGTAGTTGAAGAAGCTCTTAAAGAAGCACTTACAAAAGCATATCGTAAACAAGTTGGTTTAGATGATGTACAAGTTCGTGTAGTAATTGAAAAAGGATGCATCGAAATCTTCCAATTACGTGAAGTTGTAGAAGAAGTATTTGATGATGAAATGGAAATTTCATTAGAAGATGCAAAAGCTGTAAATCCAAGAGCTCAATTAGGTGATTTTATTGATGAAGAAGTAGATTTTACTCAATTTGATCGTGGAGCAGTTGTTTTAGCTAAAAACGTAATCAAACAAAAAATTCGTGAAGCAGAAAAGAATTTAGTTTACGAAGAATATTCGGACAAAATCGAAGACATGGTATTGGGTACAGTTGAAAGTGCCGAAGAAAAATTCACATTAGTAAATATTGGAAAAACTATCGCAATGATGAAAAAATCCGATTCTATTAAAGGTGAAAAATATGTAGATGGACAAAAAGTTTACGTTGTTATTACACAAGTAAACAAAGAAACAAAAGGTGCTCAAGTATTAGTTTCTCGTGCTACACCAGTTTTTGTTCGTCGTTTATTCGAACGTGAAGTACCAGAAATTTATCAAGGAATTATTGAAATCAAAGCTATCGCTCGTAGTGCTGGGGAAAGATGTAAAATCGCTGTATATTCACACAATGAAAACATCGATCCAATTGGAGCATGTATCGGGCCACGTGGATCACGTGTTCAAACAATCATAAATGAATTAAATGGTGAAAAAATTGATATTTTTGAATGGTCAGACAACATTGCTGAATTAATCAAAAATGCATTAAGCCCATCAACTTCTCTTGCAGTATTCCCAGATCAAGATCCTGCTAAGAAAAATGGATTGGTTGTCGTAGTACCAGATAATCAATTATCATTAGCTATTGGTAAACAAGGTAAAAACGCTCGTTTAGCTGTTAAGCTTTCTAATCGTAAAATCGATATCAAAGCGGAAAGTGAAATGGAAGAATACAATGAAAAATATGGTGTTGACTATAAAGAATTAGCTCGCCAAATGGAAGAAGAATATAAAGCACAAAAAGAACAAGAACGTGCTTATAAACAAAAACAAAAATCTGAAGAATTACGTAACGCAAATGAAGGTGTTATGGATGTAAATGAAGTGCAATTTGAATATGCACCAGAAGAAGAAATTTTCTTAGAACAAGAAGAAAACGCTGGAACAACTTTATTTGAAAAAGAATTAGAAGAAAATGTAGTTCTTGTAGAAGATGAAGAAAAAGTAGTGGATGAAATGGAAGAAGCTGCTCGTATTGCGAGAGAAAAACGTAAAGAAAAAACAGCTGCAGATATTCAAGGATACACTTCTAAATTTGAAAACTTCGCTGAAGTGAAAAAAGAAGAAGCAACAGTAAAAGCGAAAAAGAAAAATGAAGCTTCAGAAGAAACAGAAAAAGAAGAAGTAAAAGAAGAAAAGAAATATGAAAAACTAAAAGTTATCTATTCGGAAGAAGAACTTGCTGAAATCGAAGATGAAGACGATGATGAAGAAGCATGGTATGACGAAGATGTAGATTACGAAGAATATGATTCATATTACGAAGATTAGGAGGGAATATGCGTAAGATACCAATGAGAAAATGCGTAGTTACGCAAGAAAGATTTCCAAAAAAAGAATTAGTACGTATTGTGCGTACACCAGAAGATACAATTGAAGTAGACGTGACTGGGAAAAGAAATGGACATGGTGCATACGTTTCTAAATCTATTGAAACAATTGAAAAAGCGAAAAAGACAAAAGTTTTAGAACGTGTGTTAGAACATGAAATTCCTACAGAAATTTATGATCAATTAATGGAGATTATTCGTGGATAAATTTATATCGTATTGTCAAATAGCCTTTAAATCTAGACAAGTAGAGTTTGGAGATGCGCTAATACCATGTATTCAACATCAAAAAGCATATTGTGTTGTGATGGATGAATTCACTGGGAATAATCGTAAAAAGAAACTTAGAAATAAATGTGCTTTTTATCAAATTCCATTGTATGAACTTTCTAGCGAACGATTTGAAAAGATTACTAACAAGGCAATCAATTCTTTTGCGGTTACTTCTAAAGAAATTGCAGAAGAAATGCATAAATTGGAAGGATAGGTGATATTAATGGCAAACAATATTAAAAAGACTTCAAAAGGTGGAAATAAAAAACCTTCAAATAATAAAGGAAACTTTAAAAAACACAACAACCATTCAACTCCAAAAATGGAAGCTGTAAAAGAAATCGCTTATAATGACACACTTACTGTTGGACAATTAGCAAACTTATTACACAAAAATAGTTCAGAAATCATCAAATTCTTATTTATGATGGGTAACATGTCAACAATCAATACAGTATTAAGCGATGAAGATATCGAATTAATTTGTATGGAAATGGGTGTTGAAGTTCACAAAGAAGTCATTATCGATGAAGAAAACATCGAAGAACAATTAGAAAACATTACAGAAGATGAGTCTAAAATGGTTTCTCGTCCTCCTGTAGTAACTATCATGGGTCACGTTGACCATGGTAAAACAACACTATTGGATACAATTCGTAAAACAAATGTAACAAGTGGAGAATTTGGTGGTATTACACAACACATTGGGGCATACCAAGTTTCTCTTCGTGGTCGTAAAGTTACTTTCTTAGATACTCCAGGACACGAAGCTTTTACAGCTATGCGTGCTCGAGGAGCGCAAGTAACGGATATCGTTATCATTGTTGTTGCAGCGGATGACGGGGTAATGCCTCAAACTAAAGAAGCGATTGACCACGCTAAGGCAGCCGGTGTTCCTATTGTAGTTGCAGTAAATAAAATGGATAAAGTCGGAGCAAATCCAGACCGTGTTACTAGCGAAATGGCTGAACAAGGTGTTATGCCAGAAGAATGGGGAGGAGATACAATTTTCGTTCCAATCTCAGCAAGAAATGGTGATGGAGTTGAAGATTTATTAGAATCGGTTTTACTTGTTGCGGATATGCAAGAATTAAAAGCGAACCCAGATCAATTAGCTTCCGGTACTGTTGTCGAAGCTAAATTGGACAAAGGACGTGGTCCTGTTGCAACATTATTAGTACAACGTGGTACATTAAAAGCAGGAGATAGTATTGTAGTAGGTACTTCTTATGGTCGTGTTCGTAAAATGAGCAACGATAAAGGTATGGAAATTAAATCGGCTGGTCCAAGTATGCCAGTTGAGATTATTGGTATGAACGAAGTTCCTCGTGCAGGGGATGTGTTCATGGCATATGATACTTATAAGAAAGCACAAGCGATTGCGACTGCTCGTCTTGAAAAACAAATTGAAAAAGAACGTAATGCCAATACAGCTATGTCATTAGAAGATTTAGCTCGTAAGATTGAACAAGGGGAAACACAAGATATTAACGTTATCGTTAAAGCCGATGTTCAAGGTTCTGCAGAAGCATTAAAAGCATCTTTTGAAAAATTAGAAGTAGAAAATGTTCGTATCAATGTCATTCGTTCTACAGTTGGTACTATTACTGAATCGGATATCATGTTAGCTATGGCATCGAATGCGTTTATCTACGGATTTAACATTCGTCCAACTGCAGCTGTTCGTAAAAAAGCAGAAGAAGATGGAGTTGAAATTCGTTTACACAACATCATTTATAAAGCATTGGAAGAATTAGAAGCTGCGATGAAAGGTATGTTAGCTCCAGTTTATGAAGAAGTAGTAATTGGACAAGCAGAAGTTCGTCAAACATATAAAGTATCTAAAGTTGGTACAATTGCAGGATGTATGGTTACAGATGGTAAAGTTGTTCGTGGATGTAAAGCTCGTTTAATTCGTGAAGGTATTGTCGTTTATGATGGTAAACTAGCTTCCTTACGTCGTTTTGAAAACGATGTTAAAGAAGTTACAACTGGATTCGAATGTGGTTTAACAATGGAAAACTACAACGATATCAAAGTGGATGATTACTTTGAATTCTATCAAGATCAGGAAGTGACTGAATAATGACAGTAAAAAAAGACAGAATGGATATGTTGATTCAAAGAGAAGTATCAAACATTCTTCAATTTGAAATCAAAGATCCGAAATTAGGTTTTGTAACTGTAACAGATGTACAATGTACAAACGATTTATCGATTGCGAAGATTTATGTTTCTTTTTTAGGAAAACAAGAAAGAAATGATGCGGGAATGCGTATTTTAAATAAATCAAAAGGATTTATTCGTTCCTTACTTGCAAAACGAATCAAAATTCGTAAATGCCCAGAATTGGTATTTGTTCAAGATACAACTTTAGAAAACGCAAATCGTATTGAATCGATTTTAAAAGAACTTTAAGAAGGTATTTATACCTTCTTTTTCTTTTGTAAAGTATAATATTTGTATGAAGTGATGGAGGAGAGTATTATGATTATTAAACCAGATAATTATACTTATGAAACAATGCCAGAATATATGGATGATGTACCAGGAGCTAGGCGAATCAAAGCGGATTTGGACTTAATAACTGTTGATTACATTCCTGATGTGGTATATGACACAAAAGATGGAGTGGATCTTCATTTACAAATTTTACAACCAAAAATATTTAATAAAGAAGATGTTTTGTTTCCTTGTATCATCTATGTGCAAGGCTCAGCCTGGAAGAAACAAAATTGTTATAGAGATATTCCCAATTTATCTAAACTCGCAAGTCGCGGATATTTTGTTGCGATTGTAGAATATCGTCATAGTGAAATTGCACATTTTCCTGCCCAAATTATAGATACGAAGAATGCGGCACGTTATGTTTTGGCGCATAAAGAAGAGTATTGTATTGATGCGAATCGCACGATTATTATGGGAAATTCAAGTGGTGGTCATACGAGCAGTATGGTGGGCATGACTTTTAGAAGTGGATTGTTTGATGAACCGATTAATGATGAAATTCTGGATTTCAAGGGAATTGTTAATTTGTATGGTTCCATTGAATTAACTTTACGTTATGGATTTCCAATTACTCTTGATTCACAACTTCCTACTTCTCCAGAAGGAATGGTAATGGGATGGAATATCTTAGAACACATGGAGGAAACGGAAAAAGCAAATTCAAAAACATACGCAGCATACGATTATCCTCCAATGTTAATAATGCATGGTACAAAAGACAGACTTGTATTTTGCCAACAATCGGTAAACTTATTTCAAGCTTGCCAAGAAGCTGGGAAAGATGTAACCTTCTATCTCGTTGAAGGTAGTGATCATGGAGGACCAGCCTTCTATCAAGAAGAAGTATTAGATATTTATGAGGCTTTCTTTGCGAAATGTTTTAAAAAAAATAACGCTTCTAAGGAAGCGCTATAGATTATGATGTAAAGTTTTAGAATGATCGATTTCGAATTTACAAATTCTACCAAAGGCTAGAATTCCAAATACAGAGATACTTCCTACAAATAAATAACTGAATAATGATAAGATAGTCATAATGATTCTCCTTTCGTTGATAAGGTATGTTTTTCTTACCTATAGTTTATGATAATATATGATAAAAGAAAAACGAGGATTATTTAATAGGGTGATAAGAAATACTTATCAGTGGTGTTTTATATGGATGGGTTAAATATAGAAGTATTGTTGAAAGTCATTGAAACAAAAAGTTTTCGGAAAGCTGCACAAGAATTAGGGTATACGCAAGCTGGAATCAGTTATATTATTAATTCAATAGAGAAGGAAATTGGATTGCCTTTATTTGTACGTGAACATAATGGGGTTCATCTTTCTAATGAAGGTCAAGTGTTACTTCCAATGTTAAAACAATATGCTGTTTGGAAATATCAATTTAAACAAAGAGTCAATGAGTTAAAGGGTTTGGAAAACGGGACAATTCGAGTTCAGATTTTTGATAGTATCTCGATACATTGGATTCCAAGTATCGTACAACAATTTAATAACGATTATCCTGGAATAAAAATTGAATTGATTACGGAAGAAGATAGTCTTAGAGCAGAAGAAATGGTTAAGAGTGGAGAAGTCGATTGTGGTTTTTTCTTAACTAAAGTTAATAGTGAGATTGATGTTTATCCATTGTTGGAAGAAAGTTTAAAGGTTATACTTCCATTGGATCATCCATTGGCTAATAATAAAACATTTCCTATTTCACAGATTGGAGATTATCCATATATTGGGATGAAATATGACGAGCATACTGGGATTCAAGATATATTTGTAAAACAAGGCGTACTTCCCAAACGAGTTTATTCTTTGGATAATGACTATGCAGCGATGGCAATGATATCAAAAGGCTTAGGATATGGAATTTTTCCAGAGTTGTTGCTTCGTTTTATCCCTTATGAGGTAAAATGTTTGGAATTTGATATTCCTCAAAAACGTTGTGTTAGTATTGGTACTCGTTCGATTCACACGTGTTCTCAAGCTACAAAAAAATTTATTGAATATACAAGAATCTGGGTAAAAAGAAATACTAAAATGAAACAATAAAAAAGCTAATGTCATGAAGACACTAGCTTTTTTTATGATAGATCAATATTAGTCGCGTTCAACGATAGTAGCGCAACCCATTCCTCCACCGATGCAAAGAGTAGCTAAACCTTTTTTAGCATCACGTTTTTGCATTTCGTGAAGTAATGTAACTAAGATACGGCATCCAGAAGCACCTACAGGGTGTCCTAATGCGATAGCTCCACCGTTAACGTTAACTTTTTCCATATCGAATCCTAAGTCACGTGCAACAGCGATTGATTGAGAAGCGAATGCTTCGTTTGCTTCGATTAAATCCATGTCAGCAACAGTTAAACCTGTTTGTCCCATAACTTTGTTTACTGCAGCAACTGGTCCAATACCCATGATTTCTGGTTCAACACCACCAAGTGCTCCTCCAACCCATGTAGCCATAGGAGTGATTCCTAATTCTTTAGCTTTTTCTTCAGACATAACTACGATTGCAGCTGCTCCGTCATTGATTCCTGAAGCGTTACCAGCTGTGATTAATCCATCAGCTTTTCCTGAACAGCATTTTAATTTAGCTAAGCTTTCAGCAGTAGTACCAGCACGAGGTCCTTCATCAGCTACAAAATCAACAACTTGTTTTTTCACTTTCACTGGAACTGGAACGATTTCATCGTTGAATTTTCCAGCTGCAAGAGCTGCTTCACATTTTTGTTGAGAATTTGCTGAGAAAGCATCTAATTCTTCACGAGTAATTCCATATTTATCACATACATTTTCTGCAGTAATCATCATGTGATAGTTGTTGAATGCATCTGTTAATGCATCGTTTACCATTGTATCGATGATTGTTGCGTTGTTCATACGATAACCGAAACGTGCTTTTGTCATAGCATAAGGTGCCATTGACATGTTTTCCATACCACCAGCAACCACGATATCTGCCATACCTGCTTTAATCATTGCAGCAGCTTGGTTAACACAGTTTAATCCAGAACCACAAACTACATTTAATGTAACTGCAGGAACTTCAATAGGTAAACCAGCTTTGATAGAAGCTTGACGAGCTACGTTTTGTCCTTGTGCAGCTTGGATAACGCATCCCATTAAAACTTCATCTACTTGTTCTGGTTTAACACCAGCACGATTTAATGCTTCTTTAATAACGATAGCTCCTAATTCTGGAGCTGGTGTGTTGCTTAATGCTCCACCCATTTTACCGATAGCTGTACGACATGCACCAGCTAATACGACTTTTCTTGTCATTTTCTAATTCCTCCGATAATAAACATTTGGACATCTATTGTCCTTCCTTGAGTACTTTATCACAATCTAAGTGGTTAATCAAGAACTATGTTAATAATTTCACAAGTATATCATTAATATAATATAAACTTATTCTTATACTAATATAACTAAAGAATCATAAGAAATATACATAGTTCTTTTACTTTAGATGAGTTTATATTATTATAAGGCAGTCTTATAAAAGAGGGAGAATATAAATGAAAAGAGAGAAATTGGGGTCGAGACTGGGCTTCATTTTATTGAGCGCAGGTTGTGCCATAGGAATCGGTAATGTTTGGAAATTCCCATATATGGTAGGACAAAATGGTGGTGGTGCCTTTGTAATGTTCTACTTCTTATTCCTGATTATTATTGGTGTTCCTATTTTGACTATGGAATTTAGTGTTGGAAGAGCAGGTGCCCTTAGTCCAATTAAGATTTTCCATAAATTGGAGAAACCAGGACATAAATGGCATATTCAAGGTTATTTGTGTTTATTAGGAAATTATTTGTTGATGATGTTCTATACGACGGTAGCTGGATGGATGTTGTATTATTTATACGCTTCCGTAACTGGTAAATATCAAGATTTAAATCCAGAACAAATTGGACAATTGTTTGGTGAAACGTTGGCGTCACCTTGGATCCAAGCTGGATTTATGATGATTGTTGTTATTATTGGTTTCTTTGTTCTTTCCAAAGGACTTCAAAATGGTTTGGAAAGAGTCACTAAACCGATGATGTTACTATTAATTATTTTGATGTGTGTACTTGCTGTTAATTCTTGTATGCTTGATGGAGGAAAAGAAGGTTTAATTTTCTATTTAAAACCAGATTTTGAAGTCGTCAAACAAGTTGGTCTTGGAAATGTAATTTTAGGAGCTCTTACACAAGCTTTCTTTACATTAAGTTTGGGTATTGGAGCTATGGCTATTTTTGGTAGCTATATCGGAAAAGAGAGAAGTTTATTGGGAGAAAGTATCAATATTGCTTGTTTAGACACATTTGTTGCTGTATGTAGTGGTTTGATCATCTTTCCAGCATGTTCCGCTTATAATGTTGCCGTAGATAGTGGACCAAGCTTATTGTTTGTAACATTACCAAATGTTTTCAACAACATTTCTGGAGGACGCTTCTGGGGAAGCTTATTCTTCTTATTCATGGTATTTGCAGCCTTTAGCACAGTACTAGCTGTTTTTGAAAATATCGTAAGTATGACAATGGATCAATTTGGATGGGACAGAAAAAAAGCCTGTATCTATAACTGTATAAGCGTGATTCTTCTTTCTTTACCTTGTGCGTTGGGATTCAACATTCTTAGTGGCATTCAACCATTAGGAGCAGGAAGTGGTATTTTGGATTTAGAAGACTTCTTAGTATCTAATATTTTATTACCATTAGGAAGCATGGTCTTCTTATTGTTCTGTGTTACACCAATTGGTTGGGGATGGAAAAATTATTTTGAAGAAGTGAATACTGGAAAAGGATTGAAAATCAAAGCTTGGATGAAACCATATTTTCAATTTATCCTACCATTAGTGGTTGGTATTGTATTTATAATGGGATTGATGTAGACGTTTGTTCTACATCAATTTTTTTTAGGGCCTAAAAAAAGAGGCCGAAGCCTCTTGAAGGATAAATGTTATTATTTACACATTTTTACGATAACAGCGGCACCTTGTCCACCACCGATACATAATGATGCAAGACCGATGCTTAAATCACGTTTTTTCATTTCGTGAATTAAAGATACTAAGATACGGTTACCAGAAGCACCAACTGGGTGTCCTAAAGCGATAGCTCCACCATTTACGTTAGTTTTTGCCATAAATGCTTCACGATCCATTCCAGTAGCTTCTTCTAATTCATGGATAACTCCTAATGATTGAGAAGCGAAAGCTTCGTTTAATTCAACTAAGTCAATATCTTCGATTTTTAAATCGGCATATTTTAGTGCATTTAAGATTGCTGGAGTAGGACCTAATCCCATAACGCGTGGATCAACTCCTCCTTGTCCAAATCCAATGATTTCAGCAATTGGAGTTAAATTGTATTTTTTAACAGCATCTTCACTGGCTACGATACAGAATGAAGCTCCATCGTTAATACCAGAAGCATTTCCAGCAGTAACAGTTCCATCTGCAGTAAAAGCAGGTTTTAATTTAGCTAATTTTTCTAAACTAGTTGAACGAGGGTGTTCGTCTGTATCAAATACAACTTCTCCTTTACGTGTTTTGTATATGATAGGAACGATTTCATCTTTGAATTTTCCAGCGTTGATTGCAGCGATAGCTTTTTCTTGAGAAGCAAGGGCAAATGCATCTTGTTCTTCACGAGTGATATTGTATTTTTTTGCGATATTATCAGCAGTGACACCCATGTGAATGTTGTACATTGCATCTGTTAATCCATCGTGTAACATTGAGTCAACTAATTTTTGATCTCCCATTTTCACACCATTACGAACTTTTGCGTTTAGTAAGAATGGGGCATTTGTCATTGATTCAACACCACCAGCTACATATAAATCTCCAAAGTTAGCTTGGATACGTAAAGTAGCTTCCATAACAGCTTTTAAACCAGATCCACATAACATATTAATAGATTGTGCACACACTTCAACTGGAATTCCAGCGTTGATTGCAACGTGACGAGCAATGTTTTGTCCTAAACCAGCAGCAATAACATTCCCAATGATAACTTCGTCTAAATCTTTTGGATCGATTCCAGCTTGATTAATGGCTTCTTTTAAAACAGTAGCTCCAAAATCAGCAACTTCCACATTTGATAAAGATCCCATGAAAGTTCCGATTGCACTACGCTTAGCAGCAACAATATAGGCTTTTCTCATTTTTTTAATCTCACTTTCTTGCTTGTTCAGCTTACGAGAGTAGTTTAATGACAAAAAGTGGGCTTGTCAATAAGCTTGTGAAAAAAATATCAATTAGAAGGTAATGAAAAATAGATTTTGTGATTAATGAACAGTAGCACATGAATCGTAAACAATATGTTTTAAAGAAAAATGAATCAATTTATTGAATTCAGCTTATTTTAGATGTAAACGCTTACAATTCGATAAAGTAAGTGTTTTCATTACATGAACAATTTGTAATAAGTATACAAATATCTTTTTTTGTAAGATTTAACTTGTTAATTTTTTAACAAAAGGATTGACTCTCTACAAAAATTCTGTACAATGTAGGAGTATGAACACGACAATTCATGCTTTATGGAGTTGTATTTAACAAACGAAAGGAGAACTTCATTTATGGATTTTTCATTATCTAAAGAGCAAACTATGATGCAACAAATGTTAAAAGAGTTTGCAGAAAACGAAGTAAAACCTCTTGCGAAAAAAGTTGACGCAGAACATTACTTCCCACAAGAAACTGTAGAAAAGATGGCTAAGTTAGGTATGATGGGTATCTACTTCCCAAAAGAAGTTGGTGGAGCTGGTGCTGATGTATTATCTTATATCATGGCAATCGAAGAATTAAGTAAAGTATGTGCTACTACAGGAGTTATTTTATCTGGACACACAAGCCTATGTGCAGCACCTATTTACGAAAATGGTACACCAGAACAAAAAGCAAAATACTTACCTAAATTATGTAGTGGAGAATGGTTAGGAGCATTCGGTTTAACAGAACCAGGTGCTGGTACAGACGCACAAGGACAACAAACAGTGGCTGTATTTGATGAAGAAAAAGATGCTTGGGTATTAAACGGATCAAAAATTTTCATCACTAACGCAGGATACGCTGATGTATTTATCATTATTGCGATCACAGGAACAGTTGTTGACAAACGTGGACGTAAATCAAAAGAAATTTCAGCCTTCATCGTTGAAAGAGATTTCCCAGGATTCTCAGTTGGAAAACCAGAAGAAAAAATGGGTATCTGTGGATCTTCAACATGTGAATTAATCATGGAAGACTGTATCGTTCCAAAAGAAAACTTATTAGGTAAAAAAGGACGTGGATTCCAATTAGCAATGGCTACATTAGACGGTGGACGTATTGGTATCGCTGCTCAAGCTTTAGGTATTGCTGAAGGTGCAATCGAAGAAACAGTTGCTTATGTTAAAGAACGTAAACAATTTGGTCGTCCAATCGCTGCTTTCCAAAACACACAATTTGAATTAGCAGAAATGAAAGCTCGTGTAGACGCTGCAAAATATTTAGTTTATAGAGCTGCAATGAAAAAACAAGAAGCAATGAACGGTGTTAAAGTTCGTTATTCAGTTGAAGCTGCAGAAGCTAAATTAATCGCTTCAAGAACAGCATCGGATGTAACTCGTCGTTGTTTACAATTATTCGGTGGATACGGATATACACGTGATTATCCAATCGAAAGAATGATGCGTGACGCTAAGATTACTGAAATCTATGAAGGAACTTCAGAAGTTCAAATGATGGTAATCGGCGGAGATTTATTGAAATAGGAGGACGATAGAATGAAAGCTATAGTTTGTGTTAAACAAGTACCTGATACTTCAGGAAAAGTAGCCGTAAAAGATAATGGTCAATTAGATCGTGCTTCTATGGCAACAATTACTAACCCAGATGACTTAGCTGCTTTAGAAGCTGCTTTAAAATTAAAAGATGAAAATGGATGTGAAGTTGTAGTTGTTTCAATGGGACCTGCAACTGCAGAAAGTATGTTACGTGAATGTATCGCTCGTGGTGCAGATCGTGGATACTTAATTAGTGGTCGTGAATTTGCTGGTTCAGATACATTCGCAACTAGTCAATGTATTGCTGCTGGTATTAACTATATTGGAGTAGATGACGAAACAGTTATCTTCTGTGGACGTCAAGCTATCGATGGTGACACTGCTCAAGTAGGACCACAAATTGCTGAAAAATTAAACTTACCACAAGTATCATATGCTGGTAAGATTGAAAAAGAAGGAAATGCATTAATCATTAACCGTTTATTAGAAGATGGTTACATGAAAGTTAAAGTTCAAACTCCATGTTTAATTACTTGCGTTAAAGAATTAAACGAACCTCGTTACATGAATGTAGCTGGAATTTTTGGATGTTTTGAAAAACCAATCGAAATCATCGATTTTGCGAAAGTTGAAAACGATCCATTAATCGAACCAGATACAATTGGTTTAAAAGGATCTCCAACAAACGTATTTAAATCATTTACTCCTCCACAAAAAGGTGCTGGACAAATGTTAAATGGTGATGATGTAGCTGCTCAATTGGCAGGGATTCTTGCTAAAAAGCATTTAATTTAAGGAAGGAGAACTGAAAATGGCAGATTTAACAGAATACAAAAATGTCTGGGTTTATTGCGAACAAAGACAAGGTGAATTACAACCTACTAACTTCGAATTAGTAAGCGAAGCTACAAAATTAGCAGGTGAATTAGGATGTAAAGTTGTTGCGGTTATCTTAGGAGACAAAGTTGAAGGTTTAGCTAAAGAAGTTGCTGGATACGGAGCTGATGAAGTAATCGTTGCAGAACACCCATTATTAAAAGATTACACTACAGATGCATATACAAAAGTATTATGTGATTTATCAAACGAATTCAAACCAGAAGTTATTTTAGTTGGAGCAACTAATATTGGTCGTGACTTAGCACCTCGTTGTGCAGCTCGTTTACACACTGGTTTAACTGCCGATGCTACTCACTTAGACATCGACACTAAAGAATATGTAGAATTCTTACGTGAATCTTCAACAATTGATGTTGACAACACAACATTTGATTGGGAAGATCGTAACTTAAAAATGACTCGTCCAGCATTCGGTGGACACTTAATGGCAACTATCATTTGTCCTCGTTTCCGTCCTCAAATGAGTACAGTTCGTCCAGGAGTTATGAAAAAAGGTGAATTCTCTCAAGAAAAAGCAGATGCAGCTGTAATTATTAAACCTGAAGTTCAATTAACTGCTGAAGATATTAAAACAGAAGTATTAAGCATTGAAAAAACTGCTAGCAAATTAGTAGATTTAATTGGTGCTGATGTTATCGTTGCAGTTGGACGTGGAATTAGCAAAGACGTAGAAAAAGGTATCGCCTTAGCAGAAGAATTAGCTGCTGCATTAGGTGGAGGAGTTGTGGGAGCTTCTCGTGCATGTACAGATGCTGGATGGATTGGATCAGATCACCAAGTTGGTCAAACTGGAAAAACAGTTCACCCAAAAATCTATGTTGCATTAGGAATTTCTGGAGCTATTCAACACACAGCTGGTATGCAAGATTCTGAAATCATCATTGCGGTAAATAAAAATGAAACTGCACCTATCTTCGGTGTTGCAGATTACGGAATTGTTGGGGACTTATTCAAAGTTGTACCACAATTAATTGATGAAATTAACAAAGCAAAAGCTGCTTAATAATAGGAGGATAAAATCATGAAAGTCGGTGTAATTGGTGCCGGAACAATGGGACAAGGTATCGCTAAAGCATTTGCACAAGTAGAAGGATATACAGTTGCTTTATGTGATATTAAACAAGAATGGGCTGACGGTGGTAAAGCAAAAATCGCTAAAGGATACGACCGTTTAGTAGCTAAAGGAAAAATGAGCCAAGAAAAAGTGGATGCTATTTTAGCTTCTATTACTGCTGGTTTAAAAGAAGATTTATGTGCAGATTGCGATTTAATCGTTGAAGCTGCTTTCGAAGACATGGGTGTTAAACAAAATACATTCGCAGAATTAGATAAAATCTGTAAAGAAGGATGCATCTTTGCTTCAAATACATCTTCATTAAGTATTACTGAAATTGGTGCAAAAGTTAATCGTCCAGTTGTTGGTATGCACTTCTTCAACCCAGCTGATCGTATGAAATTGATCGAAGTTATCGCTGGTGTAAATACTCCTGCTGAAGTTGTTGAAAAAATTAAAGAAATCTCAGTTGAAATTGGAAAAAGCCCAGTACAAGTTAACGAAGCTGCTGGTTTCGTTGTAAACCGTATCTTAGTTCCAATGATTAACGAAGCTGCTTTCATCAAAATGGAAGGTGTTTCTGATATCGCTGGTATTGATACAGCTATGAAATTGGGAGCAAACCACCCAATGGGACCACTTGAATTAGGAGACTTCATCGGATTAGACATTTGTTTAGCTATCATGGATGTTCTTTACAAAGAAACTGGTGACAGCAAATATCGCGCTTGCCCATTACTTCGTAAAATGGTTCGTGGTGGAAACTTAGGTGTTAAATCAGGAAAAGGATTCTACCAATATAATGCAGATCGTACTAAAACACCTGTAGACGCACTTTAATCATTAAAATTTAATAGATAACCCATTTTGGGTTATCTATTTTCAAAAGGAGAAATAATAATCATGGAATTCATTAATTATGTACAAGAAGGATTTGTAGGTACTATTACAATCAATCGTCCAAAAGCATTAAATGCTTTAAACTCTCAAGTATTAGAAGAATTAGACGCTACATTAGAAGCTGTTGATTTAGAAACAACTCGTTGTTTAGTTTTAACAGGAGCTGGAGAAAAATCGTTTGTTGCTGGTGCAGATATTGGAGAAATGTCAACATTAACTAAAGCAGAAGGTGAAGCTTTTGCGAAAAAAGGAAATGATATCTTCCGTAAAATCGAAACATTCCCAATTCCAGTTATCGCTGCAATCAATGGATTCGCATTAGGTGGAGGTTGCGAAATCTCTATGGCATGTGACATTCGTTTATGTTCAGAAAATGCTGTATTTGGACAACCTGAAGTAGGTCTTGGAATTACTCCTGGATTCGGTGGAACTCAACGTTTAGCTCGTGTTGTTCCTGTAGGAATTGCAAAACAATTAATTTATACAGCTCGTAATATCAAAGCTGATGAAGCTTATCGTATTGGATTAGTTAATGCAGTATATCCATTAGAAGAATTATTACCTGCAGCACAAAAAATGGCTCAAACAATTGCGAAAAATGCTCCAATTGCTGTTCGTAATTGTAAAAAAGCAATTAACGATGGTTTACAAGTGGATATGGATCAAGCTATCGTTATTGAAGAAAAATTGTTTGGTGATTGCTTCGAAACAGAAGATCAAAGAGCTGGTATGGGTAACTTCTTAGAAAAAGATAAAGCTAAAAAATTAAAAGTCGTACCTTTCCAAAACAAATAATAATTTCATTTAATTAGCCCAGTACGCTGGGCTTTTTCATTGTTTTTGTGACAGTTGTTTGTTTTATTGATATAATATTTGCGATAAGGAGTGATTTTGATGTTATTTTTTCAAAATGATTATGGACAAGGATGTATTCCAGAAATAATGGATATCATGGTTCGTACTCGTGAAAATTCTTATAAAGGATATGAAACGGATGAACAATGCCAATTAGCTAGGGAGTTAATTCGTGCTCAAATGCCAAGTAAAGATGTAGATGTTCATTTTATCATGGGTGGTACATTAGCTAATTTGACAATGATACGTTCCGTATTGCGCTCTTATGAAGCCGTTGTTGCTTGTGATACAGGACATATTAACGTTCATGAAGCTGGATCTGTTGAAGCAACTGGACATAAGGTTATTGCAGTTCCACATGTAAATGGAAAGTTAACTGCTAAAGCGGTAAGAAAAGTATTTGATGACTCTATGCTTCAATATGGACATATGGCTTATCCGAAGTTAGTATATATTTCCAATTCTACTGAAGTAGGTACTGTATATACTAGAGAAGAATTAGAAAGTTTACGTGAAGTATGTGATGAGTTAAATATGTACTTGATGATGGATGGAGCTCGCTTAGGGGCTGCATTAATGTCAGGTGTAGACTATACATTAGATGATATTGCTAAATGGTGTGATTTATTCTATATTGGTGGTACAAAAAATGGGGCATTATTAGGGGAAGCCATTGTTATTACAAATGAAGATTTAAAAAAGAATTTTATATTTGTTATGAAACAATCAGGGGCATTGGCTGCTAAAGGATGGATTTTAGGACAACAGTTTATTGGATTGTTCCAAGATAATGCGTTCTTTACTGTTGCCAAAAGAGAAGTCGAGTATGCCCAACAAATTCAAACGATTGCCAATGAATTAAAATATCCATTATATATTCGTAGCTCAACAAACCAAATTTTTATTTTAGTGTCAGAAGATGAATTTTCTTACTTAAGAGATCAAGTTGCTTTTGAAGTGTGGGAAAAGTTAGAGTCTGGTTATGTTATTCGATTTGTAACAAGCTGGCATACGACACAAAAAGAAGTAGACCAATTATCTATTTATTTAAAACAAGCAAAACTATTAGGAAATTTGGACGATCCTACATATTAAAAAGAAGCCTCTATACAGAGGTTTCTTTTTCTTTAAATAGGAATTTAATAAATTCAGGAGCTTCTTGTTCCCAAGCTGCTTCACAGTGTTGACCTTCTTCTTTTACGTTAAAATGAATTTCGATTCCTTTGTCTAAAAGAGAATTCGCAATGTTAGTTACCATAATCGTTTCTTGGATAAAGGCGTGTTTACCACTACCTTCAAGGGCTCCCCAAGAAAAATAGACGGATGATGGTTTCTTAATTTTAGCGTGCCACGTTTGAATTAACATGTGGTCATAAAATGGACGAATGTATGGAGAAATAACTAAAGCTTTAGAAAAATAGTCGCTATAGTTTTCTATTCCGTATAGAGCCATCGTTCCTCCACAGCTGCTACCCCCAATCCAAGTGTTTTCTCTGTCTGTTTTTGTTGGAAATAAACCATCAATATATGGTTTTAGAGATTTCACAAAGAAATCCATAGTATCTTTTCCTCTACCTTCAAAAACACCATCGTAATCAGAATCTGCGTAAGTAAATGGCGCATATTCTGACAATCTGTCATTTCCGTTGTGCGAACATTCTAAACCAACGACAATAAGCTCTTTACCACTTTCCTTAATCTTGTTTGGCAAATTCCAAGACTTTCCATACGTTGCTGAGCTATCTTCAAAAAGATTGTGACCATCAAACATATACAAAACTGGATATTTTTTATTAGCAGTTTTGTAGTCATCTGGTAAGTACATATGAACTCTTCGATTTTGGCGAAATTGAGGAATCCACATTTCGAATTTTAAGATCATAATTTCATCCTTCCTAAAAATTAAAATCCATGTAAAGAGAATACAGAATATACTCTCAGATTTCAAGTATCATTTATCATAAAAAAACTCTCCGAAGAGAGTTTTGAATGAGTTAAGCTAATTCAAAAGCATCACGGTAGAATTCAAGTGTGCGTTCTTCTGTCTTGAATTTACCAACGATACAAACATCACCCATACCTGCAGCTAAGGCTGGAGATAAATACATTGTATTGATCCATTCTCCTGCATATTTGCGTTCAATATCTTGTACGGAATATTTATAATTTTCCGCATTTCTACGTCCTGCAAAACCTGCTGAATAGTGACGAGGATGTGGTTCACAATCTTGTGTTAAAATAACTTGTGCCCAAAGATCATAAACGTCCATGTCACATGAGTAATTCATAAGATCTGGACATAATCCACCTGGTGCACGGAAGTTAACTTCTAGACCAATAACGTCTCCTTTTTTTCCTAATCCTGGTTTATCTACATTTAAACGGAACCATTCACAGTGGAAGAAACGGTTACGAATTTCAAAAGCTTTAATTGTTCTTTGAACGATATCAAAATAATCTTGAGAAATATTTAATGCTGTATAGGAACCGATCGAAGTTTGTTTAGAAACAGAATCCATACAGTTTCCGATATATTCCATAGAACTTAAGTAACGAATATCACCGTTTGCATCACAAACACCATCTAATGTGAATACTTCTCCATCAATAAATTCTTCAAGAATCATTTGATAAGCAGCTGTTTCATTAAAACGACCAATTAACTCTTCATCATTTTCACATTTATAAGTAAAACTTGCTCCAACTCCGTGGTCTGGTTTTAATACTAGTGGATATCCAACTTCTTTGGCAAATGTTAAAGCTTCATCCAAAGATTTTACTAATTTATGACGTGCTGTTGGAACACCTGCTTTTTCATAATATTTTTTCATTCCAGCTTTTGATTGAAGTTCTTCAATACGAGCTAAGCTAAATCCAGTTTTAACATTGAAGTCATCACGTAAACGTGCATCTAATGTTAACCATGCTTCGTTATTTGATTCGATCCAATCAATTTTTCCATATTTAAATGAGAAATAAGCAACAGCTCTAAATACTTCATCGTAATTGTGGAAGCTTTGTACAACATAACATTCATCACAGAATTGTTTTACTTGGTCTGACAACATATTGTATGGAGTATCTACGATAGCTAAAACTCTGGCTCCATAACGTTTTAATCCACGGCAGAACATCCAGTAATTATCTGGATAATTTGCAGAAATAAATACAAAATTCATGGTCAAATTCCTTCTTTCTTTTTTATCATGGCGTATTGTATGGCAATTATGGTTTTTCCGTCAATGATTTTTCCTTCTAAGACTTGTTGATACGCATTTTCCAAAGGCATCCATACCAGTTCGATTTCTTCATCTTCGTCCATTTCATGTCTTTCCAAAGCAGGAGAAACATTAATGGCCTCAAAAATCCAAATTTTTTCATTCGAATACCCTGGTGTCGGTGCAAAATGACTGATAGGAATTAATCTCTCGCACGTAAGACCGGCTTCTTCGTTCAATTCTCTTAAACCAGTAACACTTGGTTCTTCTCCAATTTCTAATTTACCAGCTGGAATTTCCAAAGTTACTTCATTGATTGTATGTCTCATTTGTTGAACAAATAAAATATTACCATCTTTAATAACCAGAACACCTACTCCTCCAGGAGAAATAACAACATCACGATTCACTACCATATCCTTGATGCATACATCTTTTTGAATTACATCAAAGACAGCTCCACGAAAAACTCTCTTTTCTTTCATACTTTTCACCTTGTGTATTATTATATCAAAAAATTACACAAATAATATATTATCTTATGAAAAAATCACTTTTTCATATACTATAAACTAGGAAATCTAAATAGAAATTAATTATAATAGTAACAAACAAAAAGGAGAAAAATATGATTCAAGATATTAAGATTTTTGCAGCAGACATAGATGGAACCTTAGCATTAAAAGGGGACAACTTAATGCCTAAGACAAAAGAAGCATTGGAAAGATTACATCAAGAAGGTGTATTAATTGGTGTAGCTTCCGGACGACCATTGGATAATACGGTTTTAAATATGGCAAAAAAATGGGGATTAGATTTTGAATTTGATTATGCGATTGGTATGAATGGGGGAGACCTTTGGACAAAAGAGACGAGAACAATTAATAGATATTATTATTTACAACCAAATACGATTAAACAAATTTTATCTTTTGTTTGGGATTTAGATGTAAATGCCATCATCTATAAGGATGCGTATGCATATATTAAAGCGAAACGTATGGACAATTTTTTAATCGAATCCCAAAAACGAAATCATTCGTATATAGAAATAGGGGATATTGATTTTTGCAGTGAGGATGCAACAGGTAAAATTGAACTTCAGCTATCAAAAAAAGAAATACCAATGTTGATGAAACGCATTGAAGAAAATCAAAGTGATGATTGGATCTGGGTAAAAACCTTTGAGTTAGACGATCATGTCAGCATAGAATTTCAAGATCCAAGAGTTCATAAAGGAATGGCTTTAGAAAAATATGCCGAAATGATGGGGATTCCAATGGAGAAAACAATTGCTTTTGGTGATATGCAAAATGATTATGGGCTTATTCAGTCGGCAGGATGGGGAGTATGTCTTTTAAATGGTTGTTCAGAGTGTAAAGAAGTGGCACAGGCAATCACTGAATATCCTGTTACTGAAGATGGTGTAGGAAATTACTTAGAAACAAATTGGTTCAATAAATAATATGAAAACGATAGGTATAGACATTGGAACCACTTCTATTAGTGGAGTGGTATATGATTTAGAAAGAAATAAAGTTATCCATTCCCTATCAAAAGAGCATCAATCTTCCATAAATACAGATAAAGAATGGGAAAAAATACAAGATGTCAATATTTTGGTTCAGATATCTAAGAGTATCTTAGATATATTATTAGAAAAAACACCCGATTGTGTTGGAATTGGGTTAACAGGACAAATGCATGGCATACTATACGTTGACAGCGATGGAAAAGCAATCTCTTCTCTTTTTACATGGCAAGATGGAAGAGTATTGGAAGACAACCTTTTGGATACTCTTCAAAAGAAAACCCAAAGCCCAGTCTCTTCTGGATATGGGTTGGCTACACATATATATAACCTGACTTTGGTATCCCGCATTAAAAAATGGTGATAGTTAAGGAAATTATATAA
>JAUNDJ010000034.1 GCA_030526175.1 Bacillota bacterium | reverse complement strand
CCATCCAAACAATTATGTCTGGATGGTATGTCAATAAATTATCTTAATGACATTGGGGCTCATTGAGCCCTTTTTTGATGAAAACAATAAAAAAGCCTTGATAAACAAGACTTAATTGATATAATGGTGGACCCCTGGGGATTCGAACCCCAGACCCACTGATTAAGAGTCAGTTGCTCTGCCAACTGAGCTAGGGGTCCATACCTTATTGCTCGACTAGTATAACACTAAAAAGAGTTTGATGCAATGAAAAAAAGTATAAAAAATAATTTACAAGCCAATAAAGATATGGTATTATCGTCTAGTAAAGAAATGGAAAGATAGGAGTACCCCTTCTCACCTGATGTTTTATGAAACATGGGTTTTACGCCAGTTCATGATTGGATTGATTTTTTAGTGGGTACCTTTGTGTGCCCATTTTCTTTTTATAAAATGAAGGTAGGTGTCAAATATCAATAACAGAAAAGTAGCCCCTAACAACGTGAATGATGACTTATACAATGAAAAAATTCCTTTCAAAGAAGTAATGGTTATCAATTCGAACGGAGAACAATTGGGCGTTATGTCAAAAAGAGATGCATTGGAAGTTGCTTACAAACAAAACTTAGATTTACTTTGTGTAGCTCCAAAAGCACGACCTGCAGTTTGTAAAGTGGTTGACTATGGAAAATATCACTTTGAACAACAGAAAAAAGCAAAAGAAGCCAAAAAGAAACAACACGTGGTTGAAATCAAATCTTTACGTTTATCACCTGTTGTAGATACTCATGACTTCGAAACTAAATTGCGTCATGCCCAAAAATGGATTGAGTCAGGGATGAAAGTCAAAATTGATATGCGATTTAGAGGACGTATGATGACTCGTCAAGAAGTCGGAAAAGAAATTATGGACGAGTTTGTAGAAAAAATGTCTGAAATCGCAGTAGTTGAAAAGAAACCTAAATTAGAAGGTAATACAATGTCAACAACGTTGGCACCAAAGAAGAAATAACGATAAGGAGGAAATCATCATGCCTAAAATGAAAAGCCACAGAGGATTAGCAAAACGTGTTAAAAAGACAGGTTCTGGAAAATTAAAAAGATCTCACGCTTATACATCTCACCGTTTCCACGGTAAAACTAAAAAGCAAAGACGTCACTTAGCTAAACCAGGAATGATTCACGCAACAGATTACAAACGTATTAAGGAAATGTTAGTTAAATAATTGAGGGAGGAGAACTAGTATGGCAAGAGTAAAAGGTGGAACAGTTTCACGTGCACGTAGAAAACGCGTATTAAAATTAGCCAAAGGTTATTTTGGATCAAAACACACACTTTATAAAACAGCTAACGAACAAGTAATGCACTCGTTCAAATATGCTTACAATGACCGTCGTAAATTAAAAGGAAACATGCGTAAATTATGGATTGCTCGTATCAACGCAGCAGCTCGTATGAACGATATGTCTTACTCAAAATTAATGCACGGATTAAAAGTAGCAAACATCACTATCAACCGTAAAATGTTAAGTGAAATCGCTATTCACGATGCAGAAAGCTTCGCTAAATTATGTGAAGAAGCTAAAGCAGCTTTAAACGCTTAATTTAAATAAATTATTTAGTGTACTAGATTTTATCTAGTGCACTTTTTTTCTTTTTCTTGTGATAGAATTTGTTTAGGAGAACGCTTATGAAACAATTTAAAGACTTAATGAATGGACATATTTATCTTTGTCCAGATAATGATCAAAGATTTGCACAAGGAAGAGGTGAAAGAAAAGATATCATTTTTGAGTACAATCATACGAAACCTTCTGAATTGAAGTTTGATCCACTACGACCAATATTTGAATCTTGTGGAGAAAATGTATATATTGAGCCACCATTTTATGCCAACTGCGGAGGCATGTTTACTTCAATTGGAAATAATGTCTATGCCAATTTTGGACTAACCCTAGTGGATGATGGACCAATCACAATAGGAAACAATGTATTGTTTGGACCCCATGTTATGATTACAACAACTGGTCATCCAGTGGATCCTGATATCAGAAAAGCAACATATCAATTTAGTGAACCAGTAGTGATTGAAGATAATGTTTGGGTTGGTGGAGATGTGGTAATCTTGCCAGGAGTGACCATTGGGGAAAACTCAATTATAGGAGCACATAGTACAGTCACAAAAGATATTCCAGCGAATTGTATTGCACTAGGAAATCCATGCAGAGTGGTTCGAGAAATAAATGAAAAAGATAAAGAATACTAATTTAGAAACAAAAAGATGCCAGAAGAAATCTTGAAAGAGTTTGAATAAAACTCTTTTTTTCTTATAATAAGGGTACTATTTTGGAGGAAATTCATATGGAATTAAATACATATTTGGAAGAATACGCAAGATTATTAGTGTATTCTGGATTAAATGTTAAGCCTGGGCAAGTTGTAGTTTGTAGAGCACCTGTCGAAACGGTTGAATTAGTAAGAAAAGTTGTTAAAAAAGCGTATGAAAAAGGTGCTAGTAACGTATTAGTAAAATATAACGATGAAGTTGTCTCACACGAAAGATATAAGAACGCCAAAGATTCCGTTTTTGAAAATGTATATGAACACGATATATGTTTTTTAAACGATACAGCTAAAGAAAAAGCTTGTTACTTAACACTAGTAGGGGATGATCCAGATTTAATGAGTGATGTGGATCCAAAAAGAATGTCTACCTATTCGAAAGTTTTTAGATCAAAAACAAAGTATTGGCGTAAACAATTGGATTTTATGGAATGTCAATGGTGCATTGGAGCTGTCGCAACTCCAGCATGGGCAAAAAAAGTATATCCAGAATTAAACGAGAATGAAGCTTTAGAAAAACTATGGAAAGCTATTTTTGAAATGACTCGAATTCATGGGGATTCTGTACAGAACTGGGAGAAACACAAACAATCTTTTGAAAAGAAAGTGCAATTATTAAACGAGATGAAAATTCAATCGTTCCATTATCAAAATTCTTTAGGAACGGATTTGATTGTGGAAATGCCAAAAGGATATATCTTTGCTGGAGGAGGATCTTTCCTTAACGATGGTACTTATTATTTCCCAAACATGCCAACGGAAGAAGTGTTTTCATGTCCGAAACGAAGTGGTGTCCATGGGAAATTAGTAGCTTCTTTACCATTATGTCATAATGGAGCTATGATAGAAGATTTCTATTTTGTGTTTGAAAATGGTAAAGTTGTAGACTTTGATGCCAAAAAAGGAAAAGAAGTGTTACAAAGTATTCTGGATACAGATGAAGGATCCAAATACTTGGGAGAAATTGCCTTTGTTCCATATGGATCGCCTATTAGTTTATTAAATACTATTTTTTATGAAACTTTGATTGATGAAAATGCTTCTTGTCATTTTGCTCTAGGAACGAGTTATGCGGAATGTATTGAAGGTGGTTTAGAAATGAGCGAAGAAGAATTATTAGCTCACGAAGCAAATCAATCTTTTACACATGTTGATTTCATGGTAGGAACCGATGATTTATCCATCGTCGCAAAATGTGAAGATGGAAAAGAAGTTCCGATTTTTGTCAACGGAAAATATACACAATTGTTTGACTAAATAGGGGTTTAAAAGTACAATGATTACGATTTGAGGTGATAAAATGTCAGAAAATTTAGAAAATACAACGACTTCAAATGAAAAAATGGTATTTGGAAAACGTTCAGAAAAACGTTCTAGAGCTACATTTGTAGAAGAGAAACAAGAACCTGTTGAAGAAATACAAGAAGACTTAGTTGAACATGTTGAAATGATTTTTGAAAAAGAGCAGGCACCTTTTGTGATATTGGATGATGATACAAAAGAACCTTTACAAAATATGTTAAAGGAAGAAGAAAAAGAATCGAAAGATTCGCAAGAAATCGCATTACCAAAAGAAGATTTGGAACCGATTATTCAATCAAAAGAACCAGAAGAAGGGTTCTTAAAAGAAAATGCAGAAGAAATAATCATTCAAGCGGAACAAGCGGATTTATTACGAGTGGATGCACAAGAAGAAGTAGTGGAATATATTCATGAAGAAGAATTAACATTTAATGAAGAAGATTTGTTCTATGAAAAGAAATCATTTTTATTAACGCAATATGAAAAAGTGGAACAATATTTAGAAAAAAAATCAAATGAAGGATATCACTTTGTACGAAAAGTAGGAAAGAAATTCTATTTTGTTCAAGGAGAAAAGACACCATATTATTACAATCTAGCGTACTTTAAGAATGAACCATCGGATGAATTATGGGACCAATGGGAAAAGCTAGGATGGAAATTGATTTCGCGTACACCTTCTAAAAAGAAGAAAGAAGCGGGATGGTTTTATTTCCGTCATTTAGATGTATCAAATGAATATCGTAGAACAATTGAAAATGAAGAAGAAAAGTATAATTTCTTTAGAAAATATGCGAACACTTGTCGTTCTAATGTGTTCTTCTTATTTATTTGTATGATGGTTTGTTTAGTAAGTGCTTTTTTACAATGGCAATTTAAAGGATTATGGATTGGCATTATCGCATGCGCTGTCATCTTTACTTTAGCGTTCTTCTTATTCTTAAGCTATATGCGAATGATGTTGATTAATCGCAAAACTGCAAAAAAATTACGTATTCAGCTACGTCTTCAAGCAAGACGAAGAAATTTCCATGGGGAAGATTACGATCCAGAGACTGATGCACAATTGGAAACGGATTGGAATGAAATAGAAATGGAAAAAGAAAATAAGAAAAAAAGAAAAGGATAATAGAGAGTTGTATATACTCTCTTTTTCGTATAAAAGGAGTTAATATGAGAGGAAAAGATAAAAGTGTACCATCTATTGGTGTGTTAATGATTTGTCCAAGAAGACAAATTGAAAAAGAAATAAAACTACCAGCAGGATATTCATATGTTAGCTGGGATGAAGATATGAGTAGTGAATGGATTGATCTTCAAATTATGGCAGAAAATTTTGAGTCGGAACAAGAAGCACATGAATTTATCAAAACTATGGATACAGAAAAATTTGTGTTTGTACAAGATCAAAATGGAAAGCTTGTTGCGAGTGCTGGATTGTACGAAGGCGATCATTTTGGGATGAAACGATTACGATTAGGAAAACTTGCCGTATTGTTAGAAAATCAAAGAGAAGGGCTTGCGACAGCTATGATTACTAAGCTTTGTCTTGCTTATGATTCTGTCCCCGGAAAATATCCGCTATATGTTTCTCTAAATGCGCAACAACACGAGGCTATTAAAGTGTTTGCGAAATTACAATTCACACCATATTTTGGCTTCTATAATGGGCACACAGATAAACAAAGTGAAGAAAACTGGACAATTGTGACAAAAGTGTTAAAAGAAAAGACATTTTATGCATAAAAATAAGCAAAGTTTTAAAATGTGATGTATAATAATTACTAGAATACTAGTGATTAATAAGGGAGATAATAAGATGATTGATTACGAACAACAATTTGATGACATGGGTTCAGATTTACAAAAAAAAGCTGAACTAATTGAAAAGGCTAAGGAAATTACTGCTGAAACTGATAGCCGAACTGTCTCAAATTTACAAAAACAATGGAAAAGAATTCCAAGCATCGATTCAGCTGCTGAGTCTGCTTTAGATGAAGAATTTACAGCATTAATTGATACATATTATGCAGGACGTAATGAAAAAGCATCAGCAAACCAAAAAGCGAAAGAAGACTTAATTGCCGAAGCAAAAGCAGTAAGTACAACAGATCGTTTCAAACAAGGAACACAAAAAATGGATGAATTAATGGAATCTTGGAAAAAAGTTGGATTCACTAAAGATAAAGCTTTAGATGACCAATTATGGGAAGATTTCCGTGCAGCACGTAAAGTGTTCTTTGATGCAAAAAATGATTACTACAAACAATTAAAAGATAAATTCTCGACTGCTAAAAAAGCAAAAGAAGATATTATTGAAAAAGCAGCTGCTTTAGTAGAAAGTGCAGATATTAAAAAAGCTGGAAATGAATTCAAAAAATTATTAGCAGATTGGAAAAATATCGGAAATGCAGGACGTGAAGTTGAACAAGAATTATGGAATAAATTCAACGAATCTCGTCAAGCATTCTTCGAAAAACAAAATGCATATTATGAAGAAATCAAATCTCACTATGCAGAAAACTTAACTAAAAAACGCCAATTAATCAATGAAGCGCAAGAAATCTGCTACAAAGAAGAATATACAAAAGAACAAACAACTCGTATGAAAGAACTTCAAACAGAATGGAAAGCTATTGGATTCTGTGGAAAAGATGACGAAGATAAATCTTGGAAAATTTTCCGTGAAAGCATGGACAAATATTTCGAAGGATTACGTAACAAAAATAATTACTAGTCAGATTTTAATACCTGTCTGAAAAAGGCAGGTATTTTTCTTTTGGGCAAAAAGTTAGAAATAGGCAACTAAGTTATTGACAACTAACTAGAATGTGTGTATACTACTAATCAGTTAGAAATAACTAACTGTAGGAGGGAACAAGGATGAGTCTAAATCAAGCGAATGCTGGTATGGAATACTGCATTTCAAACTTAAATACAGATGACGAAGAGATTAAATCGTTTCTTTTTACACTCGGATGTTACAGTGGTGAAAGGATTACTGTTGTTTCAAAGAAAAAAAGGAACTTGGTTATTTCAATAAAAGGTGCAAGATACAACATAGATTGTGATCTAGGCGATATAATTTTTGTTCAAGGCTAGTAAGCCTTTTAAATTTGGTTATCAAGTTAGATAAGGCTAACTGAGGGAGGATATATGAGAATTGCTTTAATAGGAAATCCAAATAGTGGAAAAACAACAATCTACAACGAGCTGACAGGAAAAAATGAAAAAGTTGGAAACTGGGCAGGCGTGAGTATTGATAAAAGAGAAAGTCGAATCAAAAAGAAATACGACAAAGAAGGAAATGTTGTATTAGTCGATTTACCAGGTACGTATTCACTTTCTCCATATACAAGTGAAGAAGGAGTCACTCGAGATTATATTTTGAAAGAAAAACCAGATGTAATCTTAAATGTCGTGGATGCGACAAACTTATCACGAAGCTTATTTTTTACAACACAACTGTTAGAATTAGGTATTCCTCTTGTGGTAGCTCTTAATAAAAGTGATGTGAAAGAGAAAAAAGAAACGCGTATTGATACGAAACTATTATCTGAAAAACTAGCTTGTCCTGTTGTGGAAACAAATGGGATTTCAGGAAATGGTTTACAAGAAGTGATTGAAACTCTTCGTTCCATTCAAAATGATGAACAAAAAGTGATATATCAAAATACGATAGAAAACAAGGAAGAAGCCGATCGTGATCGTTTTGATCACGTAAATCAGATTGTCAAAGATGTGGAACAAAGAAAAAATGAACAAATCAACTCGATGACAGATACGATAGATTCGTTCTTAACACATCCAGTATTTGGCTTAGCTTTTTTTGCCCTAGTCATGACAAGCGTATTCTATATTTCTCAAACAACAGTCGGAACTTGGGTAGCCGAATGGTTCGTTGGATATATTGAAACTTTCCAAGAATGGGTAAGCCAGCTTCTTCAAGATACAAATCCATTTGTACAAGCTTTAATTGCTGATGGAATTATTGGTGGTGTAGGAGCCGTAGTAGGATTTTTACCATTAATCATGATTATGTACTTCTTAATTACTCTATTAGAAGATTGTGGATATATGGCAAGAGCGACAGTGGTATTAGATCCAATTTTTAAACGCGTAGGTTTATCCGGAAAATCCGTGATTCCGATGGTGATTGGAACAGGATGTGGAATTCCTGCCATCATGGCGTGTCGAACAATTAAAAACGAAAGAGAAAGACGATCAATGGTTATGTTGGCAACCTTTATGCCATGTGGGGCTAAACTTCCTGTGATTGCTCTTTTTGCCGGAGCCTTTTTCCCAGAAGCTTTATGGATTGGACCATTGATGTATTTTATTGGAATTGCCTTAATCTTATTAGGAGCTGTTTTAATCAAAGCAATTAATGGATCGAAATTTAAAAAATCCTTCTTTATTATGGAACTTCCAGAATATAAGCTTCCAAATTTGAAACTAGCCATTCGTTCGATGTTTGAACAAGGAAAAGCTTATATTTTAAAAGCTGGTACGATTATCTTAGTATGTAACACATTGGTACAAGTTATGCAGTCTTTCAACTGGTCATTTGAGTTGATTGAAGAAGGAATGGAATCCACTTCTATTTTGGCAAGTATTGCAGGACCATTCTCAATTTTATTAGTGCCAATTGTTGGAGTCGCAGCTTGGCAACTAGCAGCCGCATCCATCGCAGGATTTATTGCCAAAGAAAATATTGTAGGAACAATTGCGACATGTTATGCGATTACCAACTTTATTGATACCGAAGAATTGGAATTAATCGGTAGTGGAAATAGTGTTGCAGCCGTTATTGGAATCACAAAAGTAGCCGCATTAGCTTATTTGATCTTTAACTTGTTTACACCACCTTGTTTTGCGGCCATTGGAGCAATGAATGCTGAGCTTCAATCAAAAAAATGGCTAGCTGGTGCCATTGGTTTACAATTGATGACAGGCTATACACTAGGATATCTTGTATATCAATTCGGAACTCTATTCACTACGGGTCATATGGGACAAGGCTTGTTCTTAGGAATGATTCCAATTCTAGGCTTTATTTTTACAACAGGATTCCTTATTATAAAAAATAATAGAGGATAAATATGAAAGTCATCGATATTGTATTATTAGGCGCTATTCTTGGTTATTGTATATATGTTCTTTATAAGAATAAAAAGAATAAGGACAATTGTACACATGTGTGTTCTACATGCACTTCTTCCAGTTGTCATCTAAGTGAATATACAAAAGAATTAAAACGAATCAAGGAGCAGAAATATGAAAACGATTGATTATATCTTATTGTTTGGACTTCTTATGATTGTGTTGATTGCTCTTCAACCTATGAAGAAACATTTGAAAGGACAAGGAGCTTGTTGTGGAGGATGCAAGGAAATTATTGAACCCGATAAGAAATTAAAAAAGAGAATCGGCTCTTTTGAGCTAAAGATTGAAGGCATGACTTGTGAAAACTGTGCCAATAAAATAAAACGAGTCATTAATCAAAAAGAAGGAGTCAGTGCACAAGTATCACATAAGAAAAAACGAGCAAGAATTGAATATGAAAAAGAAGTCAATGTCCAAGAAATCATTGAAACAATTGAACAATTAGGATACGAAGCATCTCTATGAGGTGCTTTTTTCTTGCAGCAACATTGCAGAACAAGAATAGAATTTGTTTCTTATCCCCCAATAGGACTATACTAATAGAGTACTGAGGATATTTATGAAAATTTTAATTGTAGAAGACGATCAGTCTTTAGCGCTGACAATACAAGATATTTTAGAAGATAGAGGATATGAAACGATGGTTTGTTTCAATTTTAGACAAGCCTATCATGAGATTAGAAATCCATTTGACTGTTACTTATTAGACAATCGATTACCCGATGGAACGGGTTTGGATTTGTGCAAGCTTATTCGTGAACAAAGTAAAAGCCCAATTCTATTCATTTCTTCGGATACTAATGAAACAAGTATCTTAAAAAGCTTTGAATGTGAAGCAGATGATTATATTGAAAAACCATTACGATTGAGTGTACTACTTGCCAAAATAGAAGCGGTCCTAAAAAGGGCTGGAAAATTTCAAACACAATATAAGATAGGAAATAGTCTTTTGGATACTTCAAAGAAAAGTCTACAAATGGAAGAAGAACGTTTTGAACTCTCGATTAGTGAAATCGCAATCTTAGAATGCTTATTCCAAGCATATCCGAATTATATTTCTCGAGAAGACTTGGCAAAATATGTGTTTAATAAAACAGGACATCTTCCTTCTTTAGAAACATTGACATCACGAATTAGTGGATTAAAAAAGAAATTGGGAGAAAAAGGAAAGTGTATTGATTCATTACGACACGTAGGCACTAGGTGGTTGGTATGAAAAAGAAAATTGGATTTCTAATAGTTTTGTTTACCATAATAGTATTTTTCATGAGTCAATGGTTGTGCTCGTTTTTGAAACAAATGATTTATATTGCTTCTTCTAACAATGCGATGCATACACTATTTTTTCCAAACGAAATACATTCTTTTTCCAGCTTTTTTGCACAAGGATATAATGCATCAAGTGTATATTATCTATTTACTCTCTATCTAAAGAATAAGTATGTTCTTGGATTGGGAATTTTACTTTTGATTTTTCTAGTTTGTTCTATCTACTTTTTGTACAAAGAAAGAATCAATAATAAACAAGAAAAGGAAGGCTTGATAGATTCTATTCACAATCGAGAATTGGATGAAGAAAATGAAATCTTAAAAGAAGTATCGGATTTGGAAGAAGAATATAAGAACAAGATTCTACTTATGAGTTTGGATGCGAAGAAACAAAACGAGGAATATGAAAATATTGCACATCAAATGAAATCGTCTCTTTCTACCATTCTTTTAAATGCCGATTTGATTGAAGGAAATGACAAACAAAAGAATCGAATCATTGAACAAATTGAGCGTTCGAATCAATTGTTGAATCGATTTCTACAAGGCTATGAAGTACGTATGAATCAGAGTAATTATCAATATAAGATTTATAATTTTTCCAATTGTATCCAACATAGTCTTCGTAGTGTAAAAGAGGAAGCAGAAGAAAAAGGTATTCAATTCCAGGTGGAATTGACAGATTGCTTCTTTTCCATGGATCCGATTTGGATTGAAGAAGCTATGGAAACAATTTTAAAAAATGCACTTTATTATGCGAATACCAATTCGATTGTTTCCGTCAAACTTAGTAAATGCGATTCGTTTTCAATCTTAACGATTCATGATGTAGGAAAAGAAGTAGACAGGGAAGACATTTTTAGAAGATACGCTTCTTCGTCTCAAAATGGGGAACATTTTGGCATTGGTCTTCATATGGCAAAAACGATTATTGAAAATCATTTTGGAACTATCAAAGTGTTTTCTGAAAATGAGGGAGTGACTATTAAGATAGAATTTCCTATGCACAAACTAGAGATACAAAAATAGTAACGTTGTTGAAACGTGCGTTTTGGTTTAATAGAAGTAGAAAGAGAGGCAATTAGAATATGGAAGCGATTGTTAAGGTGAAAGATGTTAGTAAGACATATTCGGGATATACTTCGAAAACACAAGCTCTCAATCATCTTTCTGTACAAATTGAACCAGGAACGTTTACTTGTATTGTTGGAAAGAGTGGTTGTGGAAAATCTACGTTACTCAATGTGATTGGTGGATTATTAGAAGTGGATACAGGAGAGGTTATTGTTCAGAAACAATGTATTACGGAATTTTCCAAAAAGAAGCGAATGAAGTTTCGACGAAAACATGTGGGTTTTATTTTTCAATTTTTTAATTTGTTGCAGGAACAAACGGTATTAGAGAATATCATGCTTCCTTTTGATCTGAATCATGAAAAGCCGGATAAACGATTTATTCAAGAATTAATGGAATATTTAGATATTCATACGATTGCGAACAAATTTCCGTTTGAATTATCGGGTGGCCAGCAACAACGAGTGGCGATTGCGCGTGCAATTGCGCGAAAACCATCGATTATTTTGGCCGATGAACCGACGGGAAATTTGGATCAAGAAAACACTTTAAAAGTCATGCGTTTATTAAAAGAATGTCAGGCATATTATCACCAGACGATTATTATGGTGACACATGATATTGATTTGGCAAAACATGCCGATGCCCTTATTTATATGGAAGATGGGCAGGTGAAACAATATGAGAAAAAATAAGTTTCATTATTATTCGAAGAATAAGAAGTTACTTCGTTCTTTTACGTTTCTATTAAGTTTTTCATTGTTATGTATTCTATTTTCTGTATATTCACAAGTCTCTATGTTTGAAGCCAAACGAGAAAGGAATGAGAAAATATATGGAGCTTGGAATGCAGCCGTATTTGATATATCTAGTAAAGATGAAGCGTTCTTACGAGGCAATGAAATGATTTCAAGCGTAGGAGAAATGAATGTAGTAGGAAGTGTAGTAAACGATCCTTCACAAAGTCCTGTTGGTTATGTGGATAACTCCTTTTTTCAGCTTTCAAAACTGTCTTTAAAAAAAGGAAGATTGCCTGAGAAAGAGCATGAAATTGCGATTGAAGCGTATAAGCTGGATCAGATGGGGATAGATTATTCACTCAATCAAGCAATTGTATTAGAAATTCAGAATCATGATGAAATCTTAGAAAAAGAATTCGTGTTAACTGGGATTGTGGAAAACTATTCAACTTCTTGGTTGCATACGGAGAATTTAATTCCTTTTTTTGTTTCGGAATCGTGTGGTTTAGAAAGAGAAAGTAAAAATGTATTCGTATGTTCGATAGAAGGATATAGCGATATTTTTTCGGATATGACACTACCAGACAAGGATTTAGTTTTAAACAATCAAGTGGAGTTTTCTTACGATGCCTTTTCAAAACAGAATCTTCCATATACTTTGTTAGCTATTTTTACCATGTTGTATACGATTTTGTTTATGACCTATTTACTCTATAATTGGACCAATCAGCGTGGAAAAGAGTTGCAGATGTTGAAATCTCTAGGTTGTGATGAGCGAATGTTGATGATGGATTTTATAAAGCTTATTGCGAAATGTATATGTGTTCCTATATTCTTATATATTTTTTGTGCTGTAGTTTTACACATTTCATGGAAAACAAGTTTGATTTCCTTGTTGGTATATGTTTCTAGTATGAGTTTAATTTTCATCATTTGTAAGATACAACTGGATGCCATTCCAGAAAATGCGAATTCTTTTTCCAATCAAAAGAATATTCATAGAAAACCAATTAAAGTTGCTTATAAGAAACAAACACCTATATCGTTACATGTTCGTAGTTTTCGTTTTCATTGGAAAAGAGAACTTCTACAATTGTGTTTACCTATTGTACTACTCGTTTTCTTATACCAATCTTTAAGTTTTCAAATGAATAATAGGACACAATTGGAAATCTTACGGAAACAAAGCGATATTTTTTTGAGCGCCCAGATTCAAAGTAAACAAAAAGATGATTTTGTATATAGCACATTTGAACCAATAGAACCAAAGGTTGTTTCGGAAATTCTTTCTAATCAATCTATTGCATCGTATCGTACTAACTATGTGACTCAAGATTATTATATGACATGGGATGGATTTGAGGATTCGGATATTTGGAAAAGAAAAGAGAGTCAACTAGATCCGATACTAAATATGGATTGGAATGGTATGAAACAAGTTTTTCCTCAAATTGAATGTTCAAAGGATGAAGCGTATATTCAGTTTTTACAAGATAATATCACAGAAGGAACGTTTGATTTAGATGCATTTCAAAAAGGGGAAGTAGTCTATATATATCTTCCCAAATATACGGTAGAAATATTGGAAGAAGAATCTGACTTGTTTGGAAATATAAGTGCGGATGAGAATACATTTTACGATGACTATATGACTTTTTTGGAAACAACGATTCATGTCGGAGACAAATTAGTGTTTCATAATGAATCAGGAGAAGGAAAAACAGGTCGAGTAGGTGGGATTATTCGGAATTATATTGAACCACAAGAATACATTTTCAATTTACCATACCAGGTTTTTGTATCCTCTTCTTTTTTTGGCAAAGAAGATTTAGTAAGGAATATATATTTGTACTTAAAAGAGGATATCCAGACAGAACCTATAGAATCGTATCTTTCTTCAATCGCGTCAAAACATCATCTCCAATTTATCGATAAAATCAATAAAAAGAATACGCAAATAGATTCGAATAAAAACGATTTGGCATTCTATGTTGTATTATCCATTGCCATCTCGCTTCTATTCTTATTTACTCAATCCTTATTTTTGAAACAGAAACAAGAAGAAAAAGAGAATCAAAATCGTATTTTTGAACAATTGGGAATTGATACAAAAGGCTTATATAGAGCACAAATAATAGAAGAAATATTGAAAATATTCATCTTGTTAGTCGTATCTTTTATGATATTCCTATTAATTCAATATATTTTCTATCTTCAAAATGCTAGCCAGATGTATTCGTTCAAAACCAGAGTATTTAAAGATTCTTGGTCATGGATCTATTATTTCGTGATTAATGTTCTATTCATAATCACATATCTTCGTTTGAATATAACGAAGAATAAACATTGATACCATTTCTGAATGTGTTTTCTTGTAGAGAACTAGGCAAGGAGGAAAAATGAAAAAGCTTGCGTATTTTACACTTACGATATTTGTCTTACTACAATTTGTTCTTGTTGGAATAGAAATTTATCATAGTATTGCTGGATGGTCTCAAGAAACAATGTATCTATCCACCATGCAATCCTGGATTAGTTATGCACTGAATTTGATTATTTTTCTGATTGGTATCTATATGTACAAAAGAGAAACAAGAGGTTTTATTCTATTTTTCTCGATTGACATATTGGTATTATTCGTGATTCATTTTGTGTTTCATTTACCATTCAATATTTTTAGTGGTTTAGAAAACTTATGGATTTTTATTGTTGTATTGATTTGGAAATGGATTAAGAAATAGTATGAGCTCTACTTATGTGGAGCTTTTTTCTTTCGTAGTTTTTAGCACTTTATAGTTGACTCTGCTAAAAAGTTGTTGTATATTAGCATATGTAATTAGAGAGTGCTAAAAAGGAGTGGTAAACATGACTGAAAAGAAACAATTTAAAGCCGAATCTAAACGACTATTAGACTTAATGATCAATTCCATTTATACACACAAGGAAATTTTCTTACGAGAATTGATTTCCAATGCTAGTGATGCGATTGATAAATATTATTTTGCCAATGGAGGACACGTGGACCAAGGTTCTTTAGAGATCCGTATTGAACCAAATCGTGAAGCGCGTACCTTAACAATTTCAGATACTGGTATTGGTATGAGCAAAGAAGAATTGGAAGAAAACTTAGGAACAATTGCGAAGTCTGGTTCTTTAGCGTTCAAAGAAGAATTGGAAAAATCAGAAAAAGATACTTCAGATATCGATATTATCGGACAATTTGGGGTAGGATTCTATTCTGCTTTCATGGTAGCGAAAAATGTAACGGTTATTTCTAAAAAAGATGGTGAAGAACAAGCCTATGCTTGGACAAGTGATGGAGTGAGTGGTTATGAAATCACAGAAGCTAGTCGTGATAAAGCAGGAACAACAATCGTTATTGAGATGAAAGAAGATACAGATGAAGAAAAATATTCAGACTATCTTCAAGAATATAAATTAAAAGGTTTAATCAAAAAATATTCAGACTATATTCGTTATCCAATCCACATGCAAGTGGAAACTTCGAAATTAAAAGAAGGAACAGAAGAAAGTGAAAAACCAGAATATGAAACAATCGTTGAAGATCAAACATTAAACTCAATGGTGCCATTGTGGAAACGTCAAAAATCACAAATCACAGACGAAGAATACAATCAATTCTACAAAGATCACTTTAACGATTGGACAGATCCTGCTAAAGTTATCCACTTTAGTGTAGAAGGAAATGTATCCTTTACTTCATTACTATATTTCCCTAGTGAAGTACCACAAGGATTCTATAATCAAGACTATAAAAAAGGACTACAACTATATTGCCGTGGAGTCTTTATCATGGATCACGCGGAAGAATTGTTACCAGACTATTTACGTTTCGTAAAAGGTTTAGTTGATTCTCAAGATTTAAGCTTAAATATTTCTCGTGAAATGTTACAACACGATCACCAATTGAAACAAATTGCTTCTCGTATTGAAAAGAAAATTCTGTCTGAGTTGGCTTCTATGTTGACAAAAGAACGTGAAAAATACGAAGACTTCTTTACTAAATTTGGTGTAAACTTAAAATTTGGAGCTTACAACAATTACGGAATGGATAAAGAGAAACTTCAAGATTTATTATTGTTCTATTCGAGCAAAGAAATGAAATACGTGACATTAAATGAATATGTACAACGTATGAAAGAAGATCAAAAAGAAATCTACTACATTTCTGGACACGATATTGAATTGATTGATAAATTACCAGTTGTTCAAACATTGAAGAAAAAAGAATTCGAAGTCTTATATTTATGCGATGATGTGGATGAATTTGTGATGCAAGCATTACGCGAATATCGTGAAAAAACATTTAAAAATGCTGCACAAGGAGATTTGGATTTAGATTCAGCCGAAGAAAAAGAAGCATTGGAAAAAGAAAAAGAAGCTAATAAAGACATGTTGGATATGATGAAAGAAGCTTTACCAGAAGTGGAAGAAGTTAAATTATCAAGCCGATTAATTGACGATCCAGTTTGCTTAACTGCTGGAGAAGGTGTTTCTTTTGAAATGGAAAAAGTATTCGCTAATATGCCAAATCAATCTCCATTCCCTATGAAAGCCACTCGTATTCTAGAAATTAACCCTAATCACCCAATTTTTAATACATTAAAATCTTTATATGAAACAGATAAAGAAAAAGTAAAAGAAGTAGCAGACGTTCTTTATAACCAAGCTTTATTGATTGAAGGATTCCCTATTGAAGATCCAATTGCTTATTCTAGAAAAATTTGTGAATTATTAGTGAAACAAAATGGATAATTGAAGATGCCTCTTAGGAGGCATTTTTCTTTTGCGTTTTTCTTGGTATACTTTAGGTAATTAGAAGACTAAAGAAGGAAAATATTATGTTGAAATGTAAAAACTGTGGTGCGGATATTCCTTTTAATCCCGAAACCCAGACGTACATTTGTCCCTATTGTAACAGTGAATTCACACACGAAGAGTTAAGTGAACAAGAACAAGCTGGACAAATGCAAGCGGAAGAACAAGTGTATCAAGAAGAAGAGGAAATGGAAGTTTTCGTCTATACTTGTCCACAATGTGGAGGAGAATTGATCACAACCGAAGAAACATATGCGACATTTTGTAGCTATTGTGGATCTTCTGTGATTCTGGAACAAAAGAAACAAAAGGAAGAAAAACCGGCTTATATCATTCCGTTTAAGATTACGAAAGAACAGGCGGAACATATTTATAATGAAAAGATGAGAAAAGCGATTTTTGCTCCCTCTTATATGAAACGGATGAATGTGGAAAAAGTACGTGGTATTTATATGCCATATTGGACCTACTCCATTCATACACATGGTGGTGTACAAGCGGAAAAGGATGAGAGTATGCCAACACGTGGGGGAACTTTGATTAAAACTTACGATGTTCGAGCAAATATCGACTGGCTTGGAGATGGTATTGAATACGATGCATCTTCTAGTTTTCCAGACGATTTGTCACAAGCAGCTGGCCCTTTTGATTTTAAGAAAGCCAAAAAATTTGCAGCCTCTTATATGAGTGGTTTTTATGCAGACCGTGGAAATATGCCTAAAGAAGCGTATTCTAAAGCAGCAGAAGCCGATTTAGTAGGCATTGGTTCTAATAAATTAGCCGAGCGAATGCAGGTGGCAAAAGGTGCGATTAAATACAATACGCGTACGGAAACGAGAGCACAAAAAGCAATGTATCCTGTTTGGTTTGTGTTTGCGAGAAATGAACAAGCCCAAAAGATTAGCTATGCCATTATTAATGGGGAAAATGGAAAAATAGCTGCAGATATTCCTTTTGATCCAAAAAAACTTATCCTAGGAACTTTTATTTTTGCGATACCAATCTTTTTATTTCTGTACTTATTCTTAGTGCCGACTCCAAGAATCACAGATATTATCATTGCGATGTTAAGTGGAATTTCTTTGATTTTTACAATCTTTCAAATGGTACAAAATAAACCTGGAGAATACGTATTACCACTGATTTCCAATATTGTATCCATCATCGTTTGTGTATTTCTTGCGATAGTAAATCCATTCCAGGATGGAATTCATTATATTGGTATTTGTGCAGCCACATTATTTAGTTTGTTTGCGTATATTTCTCTTTTCCATGCAAAGAATAAGAATATGCAAAGGGATTTACCACAACTAGGAAAAAGAGGGGGAGATGAGTATGCGCAAAAGTAAATATTTCATTTCTCTTCTATGTATGATCGTTATTACTTTGGGGATGACGATTTCTGTTTTGGCAACGAATGTCTTTGAACAAAACAATCTAAAAGTGGTTTATGAAACTCAAGGAAAGCCTTTTAAAGGCTATTATTATGCCGATGATATTTTAGAAGCAAGAGATGTTTCGCAAGAAGTAAAACGTTCAATGGATGAAGCTTGTTACTATGTAAATGTATTACGAATCTATGCTGGAAATATGGAAGATATTGATTCCAATAGTATGGAAGATTATATTGTGCAAGCTGGCTTGGATAATGAAGAACCAACTTTCTTCTTTATTCGAGGGAAAAATAGTTTTGCGATTCGTAGTAACGATGCTTTTGATCAACTATATGGTCAAGAAGCAGGATATACCATTGATACACAAACATACCTTTTAATGTTAGATGCGGATAATCAAAATAGTTTTGAAACCAATACTTGTATAGCGCTTGTTCGATATATGTTAGGTGAATATAGTGATCAAGAATCTTCTTCGCATTATACGTTTGAACAAGAAGAAACGAACCAACAGTGTGAAAGCTATATCAATACGGAAACGAATTTTCAGGCAGTTATTGACGATCAAGCGGCTTTATTAAGAAATCCATCTTCATTATTAGAAAGTATGAAACCTTTGACCAAATATGAAAATATCTTATTTGCGAGTACAAGCTATAATTATAGTTCCACTTCTTCGTATGCCAGAGAAATAGGTGATAGTACTTTTGGTTCTAATAGTAAATATAGCGTATTCCTAATTGATATGGACAATCGTCAAATCTATATTTATTCTTCCGCAAGTATGTATAGTAAGATTACGACAAGTAAGGCGAATATTATTACGGACAATGTGTATAAGTTAGCTTCCAATGGAGATTATGATGGATGCGCTCAAAAGGCTTATGAACAAATATTAATGGTACTTCAAGGCGATAAGCTATCTTCTCCAATGAAATTTATCGGTTGTTTATTAATTTCTATTGTTGGTGGCTTAACCATTTGTTGGTTATTGATGACATCCAATAATAAATTGAAAAAAGCTTCGTATTATGAAATTGAAAAAGGAATGGGTACTACGGATTTTTCCATTTCCAATGTAAATTCAAGATTAATTCGAACTCGTTTTGTCAAAGCTTCTTCTAGCTCTGGAGGAGGAAGATCTTCCGGTGGTGGCGGAGGAGGTGGAGGCGGCGGTGGCGGTGGCCACGGCTTCTAATCTCAACACTTGGGTATTCCAAGTGTTTTTTCTTTTCTTTTATCCAAAAGTTGATATAATAAGTTGGCTATGATAAGAAATGTGATATTTGATTTAGGCAATGTATTAGTACGATTCAATCTAAACGATGTCCTAAAGGATCTGACAGAAGATGAAAAAGTAAAAGAAGAACTATTCGGATTTTACTTTCAAAGTGGATTGTGGCATCAGTATGACCAAGGATTGTTTTCCCAAAAAGAAATGATTCAAATGGGAATTCAAAAATTTCCAGATTATGCCGATATGATTACTCAATTTATGCATCGTTGGTCCGAATATGTATTACCAATTTCTAGCAGCATGGAAGTATTAAAAAGTGTGTCACAAGAAAAGAATTGTTACATTCTTTCCAATATTCCAGAAGACTGTTACCAATTTGTCCAAGAAAAAACACCTATTTTTTCTTATGTACAAGGTGGCATCTATTCTTATCAAGAAAAAAGAATTAAACCCGATTTAGAATTATATAGAATTTTACTACAACGATATGCGTTGGAAGCCAACGAAAGTCTGTTTATTGACGATCGTATCGAAAATATTGAAGCAGCCAATCAGTTGGGTTTTCAAACTATACATTTGACAGATGTTGGAAAATTAAAAGAAGAAATAGAGGTGAAGTTGCATGAAATGTAAAGTAAATAAATTGTGTGGAGGATGTAGTTATCTACATTTAGCTCAAAAAGAACAAGCAAAGATTAAAAAAGAAAAAGTGGAAGAATTGGTAGAAAAATATCACTTACGAGTAAAAGTACACGATGTCATTATGGCTGAGCAAGATACAAAATATCGAAATAAAGTCATTGTTGGTTTTGCCAAAGACAAAGGAAAAGTATACTCTGGATTGTATGCTGCCCATTCTCATAAGGTTGTTCGTACACCAAATTGTATGATGCATCCGGATATTGTAAATAAAGTGATTCAAAAAATCACTGAACTAGTCGATTCTATGAAAATCATGTTGTATAACGAAAATACGGGAACAGGTCTTCTTCGTCACGTGGTAATTCGTTATGCAGCTACGACAAATGAAATGATGGTCACTTTTGTCACATCCAAAAAAGAATTCCCGAATCGTAAGAACTTGATTACTGTATTACGAAAAGAATTCCCTTGTATCACAACAATCCTTCAAAATATCAACCCAAGAAATACGAGCATCGTTTTACAAGATGAAACGCTATTGTTGTATGGAAAAGGAATGATTACAGACGAATTATGTGGTATTAAAATTAGTTTTGATCCATCGAGCTTCTATCAAATCCATGTGGGGCAATGTGAAAAACTATATGGAATTGCCAAAAATTTAGCTGATTTACACGGAACAGAAAATGTTTTAGATACATATTGTGGAGTTGGGAGCATCGGACTTTCTATGGCACACGCTTGTAAGCAATTAACTGGTGTAGAAAACAATCGCCAGGCGGTAGAAAATGCGAAATTTAATGCGAAACAAAATGGAATTAAAAACGCTCGTTTTATCGGTATGGATTCTACAAAATTCATGTTAGAAGCAAAAAAACAACGTGCAAATTACGATGTGATTATTTTAGATCCACCTAGAGCTGGAACTACACAAGAATTTATTGAAGCTTCTACTTCATTAAATCCAAGTCGTATCGTATATATTTCTTGTGATCCAAGAACGATGATGCGAGATTTAAATATCTTCCGAAAATGTGAATATGTAACAGATGAGATTCAATTGGTGGATATGTTCCCAAATACCGAACACGTTGAAGCGGTTTGTGTATTAACTCGTAAAAAAGGAAACAATAAGAAATCTTTTAAACCAAACAACCAAGGAAATTATCGTCCAAGAAGAAAGTAATGATAGGTGCAACAGTGATTGCGCCTTTTTTATTTTTGAGTGGGGACACATTTGCTTTTTTTTTTTCAGGATGTATAATATAAATAGAAAAGAACTTTTCTAGGAGACAAGACAGTATGTTTGCACAAGAAATTCAAATGAGCTTTAAATTTTTTGAAGAAAATATATTCTTATTAAAATTATTAGGCTCTATCCTTATTTTTGTTGGATTCTTTATTGCTGTTCAGCTAAATCAGAAATATCATTCACGTTTTTCATTATTCATTTCTGTATGCTTATTTGTGGGCTATCGAGTTTTCTTTTTGATGTTAAATTCTAAGGCAAAAATTGAGTATATATTGATTTGTGTTTCAATACAGCTGGTCTTATTCTTATTGTTAATTGTTCATGCAAAGAATTTAAAGAAGAATCCTCCTGGTGAATAAAGCCAGGAGGATATTTTCTTTACAAAAAGAAACTTTACTTTGTATACTAAGCGTATAGACTATTTGTCGATAGGAGGCTAGTATGCGAGTTGTAAAAGAAGCCAAAGAAAGAAGAAAAGAAATATTAGACGTTGCGGAAAAGCTATTTTGTAGTAACGGATATGATAATACGAGTACAAATGATATTCTAGCAGTAATTGGGATTGCTCGTGGAACGCTATATTATCATTTTAAATCGAAAGAAGATATTTTAGATGGTATTATTGAACGAATTATTCAAGGGATTGAAAAAAAAGTGTCTAAAATCGCATTAAACGAGGAAATGCCTGTTTTAGAACGTTTTACCCAAGCGATACTGAATGCCAATGTGGATAATGAAGTTGGAAATATGGTAATTGAACAAGTGCATAAACCACAAAATGCACTTATGCATCAGAAAATGGAAAATACGTTATTAAAAGCGATTTCTCCTTACTTAGTCAAGATTATTAAAGATGGGATTGCTCAAGGTATTATGCATAGTGATTATCCAGAAGAATTGATAGAAATGACCTTATCCTATGCCAATCAAGCTTTTGACGATGCCAATGATATTTCTGAGGAAGTAAAGCTTCGTAAAGTAAAAGCGTTTATTCGCAATACAGAGCTTATGTTACAAATGGAAGAAGGTAGTTTATTAGAAGCTATGATGCCGATGTTCTATAGAAATTAAGTTTAAGTTAAGAAAGAATGCGATATAAGTTTAGGTTTCTCCGTTATCTTATAGTTGTAAAAAGGAAATGAGCAAGGCTCAAGGAGGAAAAACTTATGTCAACAATCGTAGGAATCGCATTTATCGCAAGCTTATTCATTCTATATGCACACGCAAAAGAATTGCACTACTAGAAAGGATGTGTTCGAAGATGAACGCATTTTTTCTATTCATAGTAACTTGTGCACTATTATTCATTGTTTGTAAAGCTGTATTGTTGAAACAAATGAATATTTCCATGTGGAAAGCTATTATACCCGTGTATAGTGAATGTATATTGATTAAACACTTAATGAATAATAATAGGAACGTGGCAATTGTCCTAACCACAATTCTTGTTTCCATGACATTGCTCTTTTCTAACGTGGCGGGTACCACAATTTTGTCAATGGCAGTTTTCCTAGTAGGGATGTTTCTTATTCTTGTAGAAAACTATCTACCACAAGAAATCTATTCTTTATAAATAGATTCTTTAAGCGTGATTTGGAGTATCGAATCTAAAGAAATTCGTTCTCCATCCATAAATTGAATGGTTTTATCAAGTTCATTCACACGAAGGACATTACCTGATTTTCCTTCGTATTTTTTATTTTGATCATGATAATACACAATATCAATCCAAGGGTGTTCTTTGATATGAGAAAGTATGACATTTATTTTTTTATTCAGTTATTCTAAATCATTTTCAGAAAGTTCGATTTGTTCTTGTACAATGCGATTTGTATCCTCGATTTGATCTTCGTATCCAACAAGGGCTGCAAAAGGAGAAAACTGGGCAGCTCTTTCTTCTAGAGACATATGTCTTCGTTTTGAAGATTGGTGATGAGGTAGATGAATAATCTTTTCATATTTTGGATTCATGCCTTGTGTCCTCCGATTAAGCTATTACGCTCTTTAGTGGTTGCTTCTTCTTGAAAGTTGGTTCCTTTTAAAACCGAATTTTTTCCATACTTGTCCTTAATTTTAAGAATGGCTTCTTGTACAGCTCGTTCTTTGTGTAAGCTTTGTTCCAATGAATCTTCTTGTTCTAAAATCTCATCAATATTTGCGAACAAATCGTATTGTTCAAAACGAGTTTTCGATTGTATTTCATTTTCTGGAATGACATGTATGGCTGTGACATGAAATCTTCGTACCGTTAGTATTCGCGAAACAATACGGTCGTATAATTCTAAAAGCGCATGCTGAATTTGATGTGTAGAAGAAGTAGGAAATTCAAGATTAATGGTTCCATGTGCCATTTTGGGCATTTCTTTTCCATACCAGTCTTTCTTTACTTCTTGTACAAAAACTAGCTTTTCGTGGTCTTTTAAATTCTGTGCATCATATCCAACATTTAAGACGAAACGATCACTTACCATTCTTTTTTTGACTAAATCCAAGGATAATAATTCAGCCATTTCCTTAACAATGGTTCTTCCTTCTTCAAAAGAATACGCTCTTGGTAAGACTTGCCCTTGTCCTAGGGAATTGGACTCTGGTTTATAGGCTTTGATTTCTTTCATTGTGCAAGGTTCCCATCCCCACGCATGGTCAATTAATAATTCCGCATTTACACCAAATAATTTATATAGTAAATCTTCATTTTCTATGGAACAAAGAGCCACATCCCCCATAGTATACATGCCATGGGCATTTAGTTTTTTCATATACCCTTTTCCTACTCGCCAAAAATCGGTAAGAGGCTGATGATCCCATAGACTTTCTCTATACGATTTTTCATCGATTGTCGCAATATGAACACCATGTTCATCCGCAGGAATGTGTTTGGCAACAATATCCATGGCAACTTTACAAAGGAAAAGATTGGGAGCAATGCCAGCGGTTGCGGTAATTCCTGTTTCTTTTAACACATCAAGAATAATGGTTTGGGCAAATTCTTGGGCAGTCATTTTGGCATTGGATAAATAATTGGTGACATCTATAAAAACTTCGTCAATCGAATACACGTGGATATCTTCACTCGAAACGTATTTCTTATAAATGTTATAAATACGCGTACTATAGTCCATATAAAGAGACATTCGTGGTTTGGCGATGATATAACTGATGCCTTGTTCTTTATTTTTTTTATTCAAATAGTTAACTTTTTGAATCACTTCGTACAGACGTGCTCGACCAGAAATGCCATAGGTTTTTAAAGAAGGAGAAACGGCTAAACAAATCGTTTTTTCACTACGCGAAGTATCGGCAACCACTAGATTTGTAGTTAGAGGATCTAAGTTTCGTTCTCTACATTCTACCGAAGCATAAAAAGATTTTAAATCGATCGCAATATATGTCTTTTCCATGTAAGTAGTATACAAGGGAATGATATAAAAGAAAAAGAAGAATTAGTCTGGAGTAAATCGAATTAAATCCAGCCGAAAATCGTCTATTCAATTTTTTTACTATGAAAATGTATTAGGGTAAGATTGATGACATATAGAATCGATTTCCCTAGTGAACTACTCCCTCTTACACTTCGTTAAGAACAGGGAGCTTCTGGAAGACA
>JAUNDJ010000146.1 GCA_030526175.1 Bacillota bacterium | reverse complement strand
ACATTCCCATAACTTCTTCGAATGTTAATACGAAGTCTACATCCGAACGAATTGTACGACGACTTGCTTCTAGTTTTTTCGCTGCACATGGTCCAATGAATACAACTTTTGAATTTGGTTTTTCTTTTTTGATTAAACGAGCTGTTAATACCATTGGTGTTAATGCCATTGAAATATAAGAAGCAAATTGAGGGAATTCCTTTTTAGCCATTACAGACCAAGCTGGACAACAGCTTGTTGCCATAAATGGTTGTTTTTCAGGAACTTTATCTAAGAAGTCTTCTGCTTCTTCAATTGTACAAAGGTCAGCACCAATCGCTACTTCTACAACATCAGCAAATCCTAATTCAAGAAGTGCAGTTTTTAATTTTTCTGGAGTGACTTTTGGACCGAATTGTCCAACAAAGGCAGGAGCAACCGCTGCGATTACTTCATATCCTTCTTTCATTGCATAAATTGTTTGGAAAATTTGTCCTTTATCTACGATTGCTCCGAATGGACAGTTCACTAAACATTGTCCACAGCTTACACATTTGTCGTAATTAATAACGGCTTTTCCTTCTTCATCGCTACCAATCGCATTCATACCACAGCTTACAGCACATGGTCTTTCGATTTTTGTGATCGCATTGTATGGACAAGCATCCATACAACGTCCACATTTGATACATAAATCTTGATCAATTACACTACGTCCATTCACAATGGAAATAGCTTTTTTAGGACATACTTCTGAACATTGGTGAGATAAGCATCCTTGACATTGATTTGTTACGATGACCTTTTTTTCAGGGCAAGCGTTACATGCGAATTTAATAATATTGATTAATGGTGCATCGTAATATTTTCTAGCAATTGTGCTTTCTTCAATTCCATCACTAAGAGCACCATATTCTCCCATTTCACGTAAAGGAAGTCCCATTCCTAAACGTAAACGTTCACCAATAATAGCTCTTTCTAAAAAGATACTAGTTCTATATTTTGCTTTCGTTCCAGGTAAGATTTCGTATGGAATTTCTTCTATACGTCTAGCGTAGTTCGTATCGTCTGAGTAAGCCATTTGCGCAATGGCAGTAAATACTTTTCTACGAATATCTGTTACTGAATTGTAAACACCTCTCATTGATTATTCCTCCATATTCCTCATTATTATATAGAAATTTTTTATTTAAGTATAGGTGTTTGTCTATATTTTCACAAAATAATTATATAAATTTCTGTTATAATACGTGATGGTGATATTATGAAACGAATTGTTTGGGATTGGAATGGTACATTATTTGATGATTTGAATGTATCGTATGACTGTGTCAATAAATTGTTGATAAAATATGAACAAAAGGAATTACAGGGAATTCATCATTATAAAGATATTTTTGGTTTTCCTATTGAAGAATATTATAAAAAGGCTGGATTTGACTTTTCTAAAAATTCCTATCGAAAATTAGCTCATGAATATATGGATGATTATATGAATCGTTCTTTACATTGTTCTTTACAAAAAGACTCTCTTGAAGCACTTAAATTTGTAAAGGAGCAAGGAATGAAACAAGTCATCTTGTCGGCTAGTAAAAAAGACTATTTGTTAGAACAAGTAAATAGGTTTGATATAAACGGATATATTGATGAATTGTATGGTATTTCTAATATTTATGCAAAGTCTAAGGTTGATTTGGCGAAACAAATTGATAAAAGATTTTCCAGAAGATACTTTTTATTTCATCGGGGATAGTTTACATGATATTGAGGTGGCTAAATCCATAGGTTGTGAATGTATTTGTGTAACTTGTGGACACCAAAGTCGCAAGCAATTAAGTCAAGGGGATTGTGTAATAAAAAATACATTATTAGAAAGTGTGGAATATATATATGGTAGAAATTAAAATTCAAACTAACGATGCCAATCAGAGATTGGATAAGTTTTTACAAAAATCATTTCCCAATTTATCTAAATCTATGATGTATAAGGCGATTCGTAATAAGAAAATAAAAGTGAATAGAAAAAGATGTACTTTTGATCAGATTTTGTTGGAAAACGATTCAATCTTACTATTTTTACCTCCAGATGTTCTTGTTCAAAAAGAAGTGGAATTATTGAAAGAAAAAGTTCAATTGGATGTGGTATACGAAGATGAAAATCTAATAATTGTAAATAAACCATATGGATTATTATCCCAAAGTGATCAAAAAGAAATACAAGATTGTTTAGTAACACGAGTGCAACGATATTTGTATGATAAAAAAGAGTACGATCCAAAAAGCGAAAATTCTTTTGCACCGACTATTTGTCATCGTCTGGATCGTAATACCACTGGTTTGGTCATTGCGGCAAAAAACGCAGAAACTTTACGCATAGTGAATGAGGCAATCAAAAATCGGAAAATTCATAAATTCTATCGAGCAAAAGTGCAAGGATATTTTGATCAAGATGCGTTTTCTGTAAAAAAATATATTCGTAAAGAAGGTACAAAAGCACTTGTTTCTTCGAGTCCGCAACAAGGTTATCAGCTTGCTTATATGGATGTACGCGTACTTTCTCAAGAAAATGGTGAAGCAATTTGTGAGATTGAACTTCATACTGGACGTTTTCACCAAATTCGTGCTTTGATGTCTTCGTTGTCGCATCCTTTGACAGGGGATCAAAAATATGGATATAAGGGAAAACAGAAAAAATATTCATTAACGGCTTATAAATTGGATTTAAGTGAAGTAGATTTACAAATGAATCAAAAAAATTTTGAAATATAAGTATAAAATAATATGGGGTCTTTATAATGTGAATTATGAAGGTCCTTTTATTATGTACGGGGTTTTATTTTATGCATAAGCTTCCTAAAAAAATCCCCATCGTTTCTTATCTTGTATATTTCATTCTTATTTTCCATCCATACCCATATAACGTATTATCTTGTTTATTATTTTGTATTTTTTTTCAAGATTTACAGACGATGTTTATTTCTTGGAAATGGGTATTTCCTTCGCTTTTTGTGGCTATACTTTTTCTTTCACAATATTGGAATCTTTCTTCTAGCTTAATAGCGCTACTTTCTTATGGATTACCTATATTCATTCTATTTATATTGAAAAAAGATTGGATAGGAAGTGCAGATGTGTGTTTCATACTTTATTTTAGTATTCTGTTAGGGTATCAGAGGATGAGTGTTGCGATTTTATTAGCTACAGTCAGTGCTTTGTCTTTTTGTATATTGTTTCAAAAGCGAGAGGTGCCTTTTCTTTGTTTTTTATCAGTGGGAATTTACATTTCTTGTTTTACAGGATATCGCATATGGTATGGAATCATGAATTTCTTGTTAGGGGTGATGTAGATGCGGAAAATGAATATAGATTTTCTTAATGAATAATGAAAGGAGGTATTATTTTTATGAAGAAAAAGAAGTATAAAATCATTTTTTGGATTTTAGGATGGATCTTTTGTTTTCCTATTCCATTATCTTTAATTATTTATCGAAGCTCTTTGAAAAAAGAAATAAAGATTACGCTTTTGGTTTTACTTTGGTCATTGATCTTATTTGGTGTTCTATTGGATATAACTGGCTTATCAAAACCAAATGTTGTTTCTTTTTTTCAAGCTGTAACAGAAACAAGATGTATATAGAAAAAATCCCGAAAATCGGGATTTCAGACTGTTGACAAATTAAATTGTCAGCAGTTTTTTTTCAGAAAAATGTAACTAGCGAAAAGGAAGGCTAGATAAGTGACATTCATAATGTTTATTT
>JAUNDJ010000033.1 GCA_030526175.1 Bacillota bacterium | reverse complement strand
TCATATTTTCTGAAAAAAAACTGCTGACAATTTAATTTGTCAACAGTCTGAGACAAAGATTTCTCTTTGTCTTATCCTAATACAATACGAATACGAGTTCCAAGCCCTGGCCTTGATAAAATTTCAAAATGTCCTCTATGCTTGTCCACAATCCATTTGGCAATGGATAGACCCAAACCCGTTCCTTTATATTTACGAGCTTCATCCGAACGATAGAATCGTTCAAACATATGTTCTACATCGGCCTCTAACATACCGATACCCGTATCTTGTACTTGCAGATACGCTCTTCCTTTCTCATCTTTTCCAATCGAAAGAAGAATATCGTCGTCCTCTTTTGTATATTTAGCGGCATTATCCACTAAAATACGAACGGCTTGTTTCAACATCGTAGCATCCGCTTGAACAAGAATGTCACTTTCTGGATGATATCGATAGACATGGTTTTCATCAATCATTAAGGATTCTTCATAAATTTCTTGCATACAATCTTTTAAAGAAACTTCTTCAATCTCAAACTTATTCCGACCTGCATCTCCTCTGGCCAAGAAGAGTAGCTGTTCCACTAGACGCTTCATATGCGCGGATTCTTTTTGTAGCGCTTCAATAGACTCGTCTAACACTTTTTCATCCTTCTTACCCCAACGAGCAATCATATTGACATAGCCTTTGATTACCGCAATTGGTGTACGAAGCTCATGCGAAGCGTCATTGACAAAACGCGCTTGTTGACGATACGATTCTCGCATCGAAATCAACAAGTTGTTCATTGCGGTTTCTACTCCTTCTAAATCGCGGTCCTGAAAAGATAATAATGAGTCATCCGTGGCACTCATATGCGAAATCGCATCTTCAATCACATGATATTTTTCTTCATTAAAACGAATCTGTGACAGTTTTTCCGCTTGTAAAGCCAGCTGATCAATGGGTGCTAATATCTTACGAATTTTTTTATGCTCATTCTGGTATTCGAATATTAAATTTAAGAGTTGGCTAACAAGCAATACAAGTAGGATTGCCCCAATCACAAAAAACATATTTCGTAATGAAAAGCTCACATATTCCTGGGTTTGAAGATCCATCACCTTATACCCAATATATGGGAAATTGGCAACTCGAAAGATTTCTCGAGACGCATCCCAGTTCCATACTCCTAGTTTTGACCATTCTTTCTCAACAAGAAACCCAATAGTCAATAAAATCAATACGGAAATATCCAAGCTTATATAATAACGAATTTTCGAAAGAACCCAAGATCGATGAATGCGTCGGGTCATGGAAGTGACTCGATTTTTTCCATTTTCCACTAAGATTCCTCCTTCTTAATGACATATCCAACACCGCGAATCGTATGAATCATTTTGACACCATACGTTTCATCAATTTTTAGTCGCAAATATCGAACGTATACATCGACAATATTTGTTTCTCCAACATAGTTATATCCGCAAACTTTTTCTAATAAAGTATCTCGAGAAACTACAATATCCATATTTTCCAACAACGTTTTTAACATTAAAAACTCTCGATTTTTCAATTCAATTTCTTCGCCATCGTAACGAACTTGATGCTTCTTTTGCGAAAGAGTTAATTTGCCCCAACAAAGAACATCCTCTTCTTCCTGGGCTCTTTTCGTTTCTTCTTTTTTACGACCATAGAGTTTTAAGATTACACGAATGCGAGCTAATAATTCTTCAATCGCAAACGGTTTGGTAATATAATCCACTGCTCCAGCATCCAATCCAGCAACCTTATCCATAATCGCATCGCGAGCCGTCAATAAGATTACCGGTGTATTCTTTTCATGTTGCAGACGACGTAAGACTTCCAATCCATTTAACCCCGGGAGCATAATGTCTAATAAAATCAAATCAAAATCTTCTTCAGTCGCTTTTTGAAGTCCCTTTCTTCCATCGTCACAACACGTAGCACTGTAGCCTTCGTGTTCCAATTCCAATTGGATAAAACGTGCCAATCCAGCATCGTCTTCTACAATAAGTATCTTTTCGTGCATACCCATCACCTACTTTGTGAATTCATCCTTAACTTTATTAGCCATATCACTCGCTTTATCCAATACATCGTTGGCTCTTGATAAATCGTCTTTTCCAACAAAAGAGTATTTGATATTAAAGAATAATCCGACCACAAAGGCAATGATTAAAATTTCCCACCATAATAGAAAAGCAATCAACACCAAAAATAATGGAATACAAAACAATTCTTCACCATTCTTTTCTAACTTAATCGAGTTAAAACGAATGATATCCCAAGTTTCCAGAATGGCTTTTTTTATTTTCTGGGCAATTTGTTCTTCTTGGGCATAGCTTTGTTTATTTGTTTCAACGACTTTTTTTACCGATGGTAGTGGTGGAATCTCACTGGTATCCGTCGATTTTGTCGAATGAATCGGTGATACTTTTTTTCCTTGTTTTTCTAGAAGCAAGGCGGCATCTAATAAATCCCAATTGGATTCTTCCAAAGCCTTACGAGCTTCTTCAAACGTTACATCGGCGCTTTCTCTTAAGCGTTCAATTTTTTCAATAGGTTCCATATATATTCATCCTCCTAAAAAGATATAATTTTCTACAGCTAGAGTATATCATATAGAAAAAACAACTTTATTAATCATAAATGAAATGTTCAATTCTATAGATGAAATGCATTTTTAATATTATGTATAAAATGGCTTATTAACTCAAAAAAAGTATTTAAACTATTCATCCTTGTAATGGAATACTTCATATCAAAGAACAAGCCAACAACCATTAGGGAAGCACAGACTTTCCATGCGAGTATAAACAAGATACAAAACAACCATAGAGGAATACGAAATGTTTCCATACCATCTTTATTCAATTCAAAATACATATTCATAATTTCTTTCATAACTCTTACCTTCGCTTTCTTTTATGGCTTTATCTTACAAAAAGTTTTTTTAAAAGAAATTTAAGAAAGATTAAAAATAGATTAATTTAAAAAGAAAGAGATCACAGATCCCCTTCCCATTCGAGTAAAAATTCTTGAATATATTCTTCCATCACCTTATGACGATGTATAGCCATCTTCTTTGCACTTGTAGTATTCATTTGATCAACTAAAAGAAATAGCTTTTCGTAAAAATGATTGATTGTTGTAGAAACATGATTTCGATACGTCTTCTCATCCATATTTAGTACAGGCTTAATAGAAGGATCGTACATCTTTCGCTGATGATTGCCACCATACGAAAAGGCGCGTGCAATGCCTATGGCACCAATCGCATCTAAACGATCTGCATCTTGTACACACTTTCCTTCGATCGTATCTGGAATACAGGAATCTTTTCCTTTGAAAGAAACTTGAGAAATAATGGTACAGACATTCTCTATTGTCTTTCGTTCCAACCCCAATTGAAACATATGTTCTCTTGCGTTTTGAAGAGTACTATGCGTTTTTTTCGAAATCTTATAATCGTCCACATCGTGAAGTAAGGCAGCTAACTGGACAAGAAAAACGTCCGCTCCTTCTTCAAGGGCAATCTTTGTGGCAAGATTATAGACACGCATTGTATGACTAAAATCGTGTCCACTATACTCTTGGGCAAAAAAATCTTGTACATACTCGATGGTTTTTTGAATACTATTTTCCATGAAAAAATTATATAAGAAAAAGACTCTCTTGTCGAAAATCTTTTATCAAACATTATTCAAAAGTGAAGCTTGCCCAAGTGGACTCATGTGCACCGCTGTACGCATCCAAAATGATTGGCAAAGAATCTGCAACAATATATGTGATCGTATCCAACGAGAATTTCTTTGGTTTTCCATGACAATTAAAAGGTTTGGAAAAGAAGCTATTGTATTAAAACCGGAGTATCTACATACAATCTTTAAAGACTTCTATGCCGAGGCCTTTGAAAACTATGCTGCAAAATAAAAAGCTAATGGATTATCCCATTAGCTTTTCTTTCATATTTTGAATTACTTAACGGCTTCTTTTAATGCTTTTGAAGCTTTAAATTTAACAGATTTTGAAGGAGCGATTTCGATGCGTTCTTTTGTAGAAGGATTGATTCCTGTGCGTCCTGCACGTTCAGAAACAGAGAATTTTCCGAATCCAAATACATCAACAGAACCACCATCCACTAATACATTTGTCATTTCTTCGAATACAGTATTTACGTATACTAAAGCATCTTTTTTTGTGCATCCTAATTTATCTGCTAATTTTTCTGCTAAGTCTTTTTTATTAACTACATTTTCCATTTGAACGGCCTCCTAAATAAGTGCTTAAGAATAATACCACATCAAAAATACCTTTACAAACTAATTAATATTTTCACAAGTTAACTTCAAGCTCTTGAAATAGCGCTTGCACACGATTTTTTGGAAGCCCTACCACATTGGAATACGAACCCTCAATTTCTTGTACAAAATCGGTTTCTTGAATACCATAGGCACCCGCTTTATCCATACATCTTCCAGAATGAACATAGTCCAAAATATCTTTTAAAGACAAGACCCGAAAGGTCACATTTGTTGTTTCAACAATTGTGATAGATTTTTCTGGACTCGATAAACAAACGCCTGTCTTTACTTGGTGTGTTTGCCCAGATAAAGATGAAAGAATGCGTATCGCTTCGGTTTCGTTCTTTGGTTTTCCCAAGATTTTATTTTCAAAACATACAATGGTATCGGCGGATAAAATAATATCTTCTGGACAAAGGGTACGTACGTCTCGATTCTTTGCTTCGGCTACCTTTTTTAAAGCCTCATCTAAGGAAAGTGAATCATCAAATACTTCTTCGCTATCCGAAACAACAATTTTAAAATTATATCCTAGTTCTTCCAATATTTGTTTTCTTCTAGGAGATTTTGATGCCAAAACAATCATGATTCCCTCCAAAAGCCAATTGGCGCTTTTTTAAAACGATAATATAGCGAAAACAGAGTCACAGGTCCTAGAAGCATTAGGACACGCATGACTATTGAAAAAACAAGATCGCTAAAAATAAACTCTGGTAGTATGTTGATCATAAAATCGGTTCTAGGATCTAATAACCAAAGATCGTTGCGGAAGAAAATGGTATGGAACCATGTCCAAAACGCAGTGAAATCGTACATACACCAAATTCCTATAAAGATTAAAAAGGTCAACAAACAAGCTAGCGATAATAAAAAGCCCTGGCAAAGAAAAGCCAACCCCTTCTTTTTATCTTTGATTAAAAAATAAGAGCCTATAAGAACAACGCCCACAGCCGAAATATATCCTGCCTTCAGAGCATTTTGATACAAAGCTTTTACATCCACCATATGATCAACTTCACGTTGATTGTATGTTTCCTGCTTCACACCATGTAAAGTGATTGTGCCATGAATATCCTCTCTAGTATCTTTTAAATAATCCAATAAAATAACGATACTCTCATTTAAATCTTCTTTTGAAACACCTAGCGTTGTGGCAAAATCATAAGTCTCGTATCGTGAAGTATAGAAGCTTGGTTTTAAAGCAATGCTAGAAATGGAAAAGACGACAATACAAACGATTGTCATCCATCCAAAAATGATTGATAAGATTTTTTTCATAGCTATTCTACCGCAATCAATTCACAACGCTCAATTACTGGAAGCTCGTTGATTAAATCAATCATACCTTGCACGCTGAAATCCATTTCACTCACATCCAACGTTAAAGATAAAGTATGAACCCCATTAATTGGAATGGTTTGGTTAATCGCTAGAATATTTACTTGTAAATTGGCCAATAATGTTAATACTTGAGAAAGCGAACCTTTTTCACTACTAATAATAGTAGAAACAATAGCTTTACGACGAGATTCATCTTGATTAAATGCGAAAACTGCATCTTTATACTTGTAGTATGTTCCACGAGAAATCCCAACTTCTTTTACGGCAACGCTAATTCGTTTCGCTTTTCCCGATTGAAGTAAAGAACGAGCTTCAATAACTTTTTCTAATACCTCAGGTAAAATGTCGCTACTAACGACATAGTATTTACTCATATTCTACATATGCCCCTTTCTTGGCAATGGAAATTGGTCTATTTTCCATATCAAAATTTGCATCCGCAAATTCTTTTAAGTTCTTAATTTTTTCTTTATCTTGACTAATTGCCAACATTGTCGATCCACTTCCACTAATCCACATGACAATGTCTTTTCTTTGACAATATGCATGGATCGTATCGTATTCTTGGATTAATTCTTTTCGATACGGTTCGTGTAAGAAATCTCGACACGCTCTTAAAATCGTTTCATCTCCTGTATGTAAGGCTTGGACAAAACTTGAAACGTAAGCGGCTTGTTTTACCGCCTGTTTAAAAGGAATGGTTTCTGGTAATAGCTTACGAGCTTCGGCTGTCGATACATGATACGAAGGAATCATCGCCAAACCATAGAATTTATCACAGTTGATTGTTGTTAAATATGGTTTCTCGTCATCAATAAAGCTAATGCACATTTGTCCGAACAAACAAGGTGCTACATTATCTGGGTGCCCTTCAATCGCAGTCGCTACTTTTAATAATTCTTCATCACTTAGATTTAAGCGAAGCCACGCATTGGCTCCTAAAATACCTGCCACTACACAAGTAGACGAAGAACCAAGTCCTCGTGTCGAAGGAATATCCGATTCGATATGTAAGTGAAAAGTTGGCATAGAAAGGTTATACATATCCGCTACTTGTTTAAAAGCTTGTAGCACTAAGTTGTTTTCGTTTTGATATTCTTCTGGACAACCTGTGATATATGTATGATCGCTTTCTTCAAAAGTAAAGGAAGCCCACCAATCAACCGCCATTCCGACACAGTCAAATCCGACTAAACAGTTGGCACTTGTAGCAGGAGCCCATACTTTAATCATGGATTTGCTCCTTAACAACCACTTTCATTTGCGCTACAGAAATTACATCTCTGTGAAGAATTTCTTTTTCTTCTAAGCTCGCAAGTTGAACAGGTGCATCGTCTTGACAGAATTCTGTTAATTGTTTCATTGCTTTCCATTCGTCTTCTTCGTGAACACCTAAAGCATCTAATACATCTTGTGAGAATTTGTATGGAGAAGCTGTGGCAAGGGCAACAATTGGACGTTCTGGATTTTCTTTTGCGACACTATAACCAATGGCAGTGTGAGGATCTAAAACGATTTTTGTTTCATCGAAAGTATTTTTGATTACTTCTTTTGTGGCTGCATCGTCAACATAACCACATCCAAATTTAGCTTGGATTTTCGCTAAGATTTCTGGAGAAACTGTATATTTCCCTGTTGTTGCCAAAGAATCCATATATTCTTTAATTAATTTTGTATCTTTTCCACTCATATAATATAGAAGTCTTTCTAAGTTACTAGAAATTAAGATATCCATACTTGGGGAAATTGTTTGAATAAAATCACGATTACGATCGTAAGTACCAGTCGAAATAAAATCTGTTAATACTTTATTGGCATTCGATGCTACATAGAATTTTTTAACAGGTAATCCCATTAAAGAAGCATAGTATCCAGCCAATACATCACCAAAGTTTCCTGTTGGTACAGAGAATGACACTTCTTCTCCTAGTTGAATGACACCTGAATTTACTAAATATTTATAGGCTTCAAAGTAATATACAACTTGAGGAACTAAACGTCCAACGTTAATAGAGTTTGCACTTGTTAATAATGTATTGTGATCTTTGGCATAAGCGTTTAATTCTTCGTCTAAGAATAATTTTTTTACTTGGCTTTGGGCATCGTCAAAGTTCCCTTCAATCGCATACACTTTAACATTTTTTCCTTCTTGTGTAGCCATTTGACGATATTGAATTGCCGATACTTTATTATGAGGATAGAATACGCAAATATCGATATCGTCTACATCTTTAAATCCGCTTAAAGCTGCTTTTCCAGTATCTCCAGAAGTCGCTGTTAAAATTAAAGCTTTTTGGTTTTGCGCACGTAAAGCCTTTTGCATTAATTGTGGAAGTAAAGTTAAGGCAACGTCTTTAAAAGCAGAAGTTGGTCCATGGAATAATTCCAATACATAAACATCTCCTACTTTACGAACTGGGGTTACATCTTTTGATGCGAATGTATTAGTATAAGCGTTAGAAATACAATCTTTTAATTCTTCTTCTGTATAATCTGGTAATAATGCACTAAGAACAGTAAATGCATTTTCTTGGTATGTTTGTGAACAAATTTGGCTCAAATCAATAGAGACTTCGTCCAATCCAGGCCAAACATATAACCCACCATCATCACTAATTCCATTTAAAATAGCTTGTTTACTAGAGATGTTGATTGAATTATCTCTGGTTGATTCATAATTTTTATTCATATATTTTCCTCCTTGAAAAATGACAACTACTATGATACAATGTCCACGTTTTAAAAACAAGTGTTTTTTAAAATTATACAAAAGGAGAACAAACATGAAACTAGCAATTTTAGGATTCGGAACTATTGGTGGTGGTGTTTATGAAATCGTAAATCATCGTAAATCACCAGCTCTAATGGATACCGAAGTGGTAAAGATTCTAGACTTGCCACGAAACAAAGACAAATGCGATATCATTGTATGTGATATCAAAGACATTACGGAAGATGAAACCATTGATGTCGTTGTCGAAACCATGGGCGGCATTCACCCAGCCTATGAATTCATCATGGATTGTTTGACACATAAAAAACATGTTGTAACAGCAAACAAAGCCGTTGTTGCAGCACATATGGAAGACTTTTTAAAAGCCGCAAAAGAAAACGGTGTGGAATTCCGTTTTGAAGCCAGCACAGGAGGAGGAATCCCTTGGTTAGCTGCGATTCAAAAAGCTCGCCGTATTGACGAGATCCAATCTTTCTATGGAATCTTTAATGGAACAACAAACTACATTTTAGATTCAATGAATACACAAAACACAGGATTTAGTGAAGCTTTATTAAATGCACAAAAATTAGGTTACGCAGAAGCCAATCCAAGTGCAGATATTGATGGATTTGATGTTCAAAATAAGGTAGTAATTTCATCGGCTTTATCTTTTGATACAAAAATCAATATGAAAGATTTCCCATGTTATACAATGTCAACAATTAGCTTTGAAGATATTCTATATCTAAAGAGCAAAAATCAAATGATTAAATACATTGGTGAAGCCACAGTAAAAGATGGAGCTTACGAAGCCTTTGTCATGCCAAACGTATTATCCGCTTCATCATTAGAAGCTAATGTACCATCTAACTTCAACTTAATTTCTTTATATGGAGAAACAATTGGAGAATTAAAATTTTATGGCCAAGGGGCTGGAAAATTACCTACTGCGAATGCTATAGTAGAAGACGTGCTTGATATTAAAGAAGGAATGACTTATGGAGACATCTCTTTAGACAAAGAAATCTCTTATTCAGATACTCTTCAAGATCATGCTTATTTAATTCGTACAAACAAAATGTACCTAGAAGATATCGTGGATCATGTAGATCATGTTGGAGCCAATTATTATGTTTCTACAAAACCAATTTCGACAAAAGAATTTACAGCTTTTGCCACTCGTGTATTGGAAGAAAATCCACAAGCTATGATTGCCAAGTACAAAAACTAATAATTTAGTTTAGAGGGAGTTTGATATGTTAAAGATCACAAAATTTGGAGGAAGTAGTGTTGCGAATGCTACACAATTCAAAAAAGTAAAAGAAATTTTAAAAAGCGATAGCGCACGTCGTTATGTTGTTGTTTCTGCTCCAGGAAAACAAAACTCAGAAGACAACAAAATCACAGACTTATTATACTTATTAGATGCACACCGCCAATATCATGTGGATGCATCCAATGTATTTGAAATCATTCGTAATCGCTTCACAGACATTAAAAAAGAATTAGGATTGACTTTAAATATTGAAGCCGAATTAGACCAATTCTACGCTAACTTATACAAAATGACACAAGCCGAAATCGTTTCTCGTGGAGAATACTTCTGTGCGAAAATGATGGCGGAATATTTAGGATACGATTTCATCGATGCGAAAAAAATCATTCGTTTTGGTGCCAATCGTGAAGTAGATATGGAAGCAACTCGTTTAGCTTTACAAGATGTTTGCCAAAGACACGATCACTTCGTATTCCCAGGATTCTATGGAACACTTCCAAATGGACAAATCCAATTATTCTCTCGTGGTGGTGGAGATATTACTGGGGCAATCTTAGCTAAATGTTTAGAAGCTGACGTATACGAAAACTGGACTGACGTTTCTGGTTTCTTAATGGCCGATCCTCGTATCGTAAAAAATCCTAAAGAAATCAGTTATATTACATATAGCGAATTACGTGAATTATCTTACATGGGAGCTAGCGTTCTTCACGAAGAAGCCATCTTCCCTGTTAAAGAAGCAAACATTCCAATTCATATCTTGAATACAAATGCGCCTCAAGATAAAGGAACAATCATTCAAGAACGTACAAAATATAAAAATCCTTATGCGATTACTGGTATTGCTGGTAAAAAAGGATTTACTTCAATCTACATTTATAAAAAACACATTTCAAACGAAATTGGTTTCATTCGTAAAGCATTATCTATTTTTGAAAAATACAACGTTTCTATCGAACACATTCCATCTGGAATTGACTCATTCTCAGTTGTTGTACAAGAACAAGACATTCAAGATGTAATGTATGAAGTCGTTGCTGACATCAAAAAAGAATTAAAATGCGACAACGTTAAAGTGGAAAACGATCTTGCCCTAATCTCTACAGTAGGAAAAAACATGTCATCAAAACCAGGAACATGCGGAAAATTATTTGGTGCGTTAGGTGCTAACGATATCAACATTCGTATGATCGCCCAAGGTAGTGATGAAATCAACATTACTGTTGGTGTTAAACGCGAAGATTTCCACAAAACTATTCAAGTTATTTATGACACATTTGTAGATACTAAGGAGGATTAATACAATGAAAATCGCAATTGTCGGAGCTACTGGTGCTGTTGGGCAACAAATGCTTCAATGTTTAGAAGAAAGAAATATCCAAGCTGATATTAAATTATTAGCTTCAGCTCGTTCTGTAGGAAAAAAATTCCCTTTCATGGGTAAAGAATTAGTTGTAGAAGAATTAAAAGAAGACAGCTTTAAAGATGTAGACTACGCTTTAGGAGCTACAGAAAATGATTTAGCTGTAAAATGGATTCCTTGGGCAAATGCCGATGGATGTGTTGTTGTTGACAACTCTTCAGCATTCCGTTTAGATCCAAACGTACCATTAGTAATCCCTGAAATCAACCCAGAAGATATTCAAAAACACAATGGTATTATCGCAAACCCTAACTGTGCAACAATCATTGCCATGGTTGCATTAAACGAATTATACAAAAAATACCACATCAAACGTATGATCGTTTCCACTTACCAAGCTGTTTCTGGAGCTGGTGTTAAAGGTATCCAAGATTTAGAAGCACAACTTCAAGATCCTAATGCTCCAAAAACTGCATTCCCTTACCAAATCGCATTCAACTTAATTCCTCAAATCGGTGGATTTGACGAAAATGGAATTTCTAGCGAAGAATGGAAAATGCAAAACGAAGCACGTAAAATGTGGCACGATGACAACTTAAAAGTTAACTGTACATGTATTCGTGTTCCAGTAATGCGTTCTCACTCTGAATCTATTTTCATCGAATGTGAAGAAGAAGTAAACGTTGAAGAAGCAAGACAATTAATTGCTAATGGAGCTGGTACTGTATTAAAAGACGATCCACAAAACAAAATTTACCCTATGCCATTAGATACAACAGACCAAGACTTAGTATACGTTGGACGTATCCGTAAAGACTTAACTGACGAAACAGGACACTCAATGGCTATCTGGTGTTGTGGAGACCAAATCCGTAAAGGTGCTGCAACTAACGCGGTTCAAATTTTACAAGAATTAATTAAGTAATCACTTAGAGAACGAGTAAAATCGTTCTCTTTTTTGTTGAATTTGGTATAATAATCCTATGAAAGAAAGAAACATATTAATTACCACATTAGGAAATACGTTTAATCACGATCAACACCATTACTTTTCTTACGAAGACAATGGTTCTTATAAATATTGCGAAGGGATTTCAACAGCTGAAGCTGGAGCAAAATATGTACTCTCTACCGTACGTATTGACAAGATTCTTGTTTTAGGACCCCCTTCTGCCGTTGGAGATGAAAATGCCAACGAAGATATTAAATTAAGAGATCTTTGTTCGTTTGGAGCCGAACTACCAAGTGTATATTCCGAGTACAAATTTTTCTGTTACCGTATCATGCAGTATTTAAACCATGTCGACATTGAAGGTACAGACATTTATATGAATATTGAACCCGAAGAAAAAAAGGAGATTTTAGACGCTTTACATGCAGGAAGTAAAGACTATTCAAAGAACGAATTCTTCCATACATGTAATCAAGATTTAGACTTATACAAGGAAATATTCAAAAAAATCCCAAACCCCAATAAAGAAAAAGAGCGCTGGTTACGACACTACTTGTTTATGCGCCTACAAGATACATATAAGTTAAATACCTTATATACAAACGAACATATTAAAGTACGTTTCATTCCAACGCTAAAAAAAGGAGATTCGAATTTAAAAATGGGAAATCTTCCCAACATTCTAAATCATGTATTAGGCGGAAACAATGCCAAAGTAAACTTATACGTTGATCTACAAGGCTTTGACATTGTAGATTCCCATACGTTCTTGAATGTATTATTTATGCTTCAAAACAACCAGACGGGTATGTTAAATATTCAACAGATCATTACGACAACCGTCAATCCATTATTATTTACCAGTCCGATTGAAAATCAAAAGAGTCGTCTGGAACTGAGTGAATTACTATCCGGAATCGATTCCTTCTTACGCTACGGAAAGGTCAATGCGATTTCGAATTACTGGAAATCAAGAAACCTTCACGATATTCATATTGAACGCATTATTAATGCGATGGAAATTGTCGATTTAGGTATTACCCTTTGTAACATTTCTCAATTGGAACTCGGGATTCAAATGTTACGAGATAGCTTTAAAAAACGAAGAAAACCAGGAATGACACTGGAAACAACCATCTTTACCATCTTAGAAGATCGTATTCGCGATGACTATGGAAAACTTTTAGAAGGAGAAGAATTGGATGTATTAGAGCTGGTGAAATGGGCTATTCGTAAACAATTGTATCAACAAGCGCTAACCATCATTGAATCGCGTATTCCCCACGATTTCGTAAGAAATGGTATTTTATACTATGCACGAAACGAACAAGATAAGAATGTCTTCTTAGAAGTATTTAATCAATTGTATTGGAAAGCTTTCCCAAAAGACCGTTATCAATTCAACGCTGTTGACCATTACTTCATCAAATTTTATCGACGCCAGAAAGTGTATCAAAAAGGGGCAACCGATATCATAACGGATTTTGCCAAATTACGTTTAAAAGATATGTCCAATCCAGATTTGAAACTAAAGACATTTACCGCCTTCCAAGGTGATCTTTCTAAATTGGAAGAATTATACATTGCCTATTTACGAATCGGAGATATGCGCAATCAAATATCCCATGCGATGGACATCTCATCGGATATTACGAATTTAAAAGAAGTGATTGCCCTTTTGGACACAACGATTCAACATTTTGTTTCCATCTATGAAGACGTAAAAAAAGAATTGGATCCAACGCAAAAACCAATTTGTGTATCCAATTCTGAATTTGAAACGTATCATATGGAACATCCAATTTCACGAAATAAAAAGAAGCAGGAGGATTAATTTCCTTCTGCTTCGTTTTCTTCTACTGTGGCTAATTGTAAGATTTGATAAGCGTAATCGCTAATGCCCGCTAAGGCATAAAGAATCACAGTCAAAACCAATGGAATATAGCACGATGAGATCAGTGTTAATACAATCGTTCCTACACTTAATGAATAAGAAGAAGAATATTGAACGATTTGTTCGTACGAGCTAAAAAGAGTAAATGCCAAATACACAAGAGAAAGAAGTGTAAAGACATATAAAGTAATCGTTAAAACACTTTTATTTTTCATAGTATCCTCCAAAATAAAAAAATGGTGAGGACGATGGGACTTGAACCCACACGAGCCATGCTCACTACCCCCTCAAAGTAGCGTGTCTGCCATTCCACCACGTCCTCGAACAAGTAATATTTTACTATAGATTCAAAAAAAAACAACGATTTCTCGTTGTCAAAAAATGCTATTTTTCATATATATAATCCAAACGAAGAAGGATTTTTCCATTCGGTAAGAAATCACTTTTCTTACAAATGAAGCGATATCCAATTTCCATCATGCTTTCTGAAAGCGTCTTTTCCTCCATTGGACAATGAATCGAATCCAGTCCATCAAAAACGTGCAAATACTCAGAATCCGATACCCACTCTGTCTCAGAAGTATTTAACTGAATGACACAAGAAACATATTTTGGATTGACATATTCAACTGCTTTTTGAAAGGCATCGTAGCCCACATATTCAATCAAAAGATTGGCAATCAACAAGTCCGCTTCAGGCAATAAATCCGCTTCATGAACAATATCCATAAGTAGACATTCTAATATCCCCGAAAGATTTACATATCTTTTCGAAACTGTTTCTAAATAGTCCTTATTAATATCGACTCCATATACCTTATTGTATTTGTCTACATCCACATGCTCCAAACCATTACCACCCGCAACCCCCAATATGACCACACTCTTTGCATCAAAATCAGCGAATTGTTCTTTCATCGTCTGATTCAACGATTGTAGCTGTTTGACGGAATCCAGAGACATATGCGCTTCATAATCGGAAAAATTAATTTGTTCCCAAGGATTTTTCATAATCGTTCTCCTATCTTAACTCGGTTGGATGTGCTTCACTCACAAAGATCATTGAATCATACATAGCTTGTGGTATATTTTTAATTCGATAAGTCATTGGAAGAAGATTCATATAGAAGAAGTTATAATACTCTCCCAAAGAACCCATCCATAATGGACTTGTGATGGTTTTATAAAGTTCGGTATTTCTATCAATCTTAGAAAAATCCAAATAACTCTTTTCAAAACCAGCTTTTTTACTAGCCTTAGCCAAAGGGTCGTGGGAATAGAATGTATGATTTTCTCGTTTTCCATCGTTTCCTCTAGGAAGGTTACAAGATGATTTGTAGAAATCCGTTCCAATCACAAAATAGTCTTCACTTAATGTATCCGATAGAATGCTTCCCATCACTTCATAAGAGCCCGTTTTTGCGACATGTCCATTGTGTCCTGTAATGAAAATACTCGTATTTCCTTTTTCTTGTTCTCGTGCCAAAATCCATAACGTATTGTTTGCCATAAACTGATCACGAAGAATATTTCCCTGGGAAGAAAGATCTTCCACTTGCGACAACTTTATATTCTGTAACAGGATATCCGCACAATGGATGGCTTGGGGATCTGTCAACTCAGATTTAACATTGTTCAAGATTTCTTCAATCTGGTTTAAAGTATACTCTTTTGAAAAAGACTCATTTTTACAATCCCAGATTTTTTCTAAATCCGAATTACCATCTACCTTTTCCAATAAAAATTGATAGTTATAAGAAAGACGCTGCATATCGTATCCATAGAATGAAAGTACATTATTATGCTCCTGATTATAGGATTTCATCCATTCCACTAAGTCTTCCATTTCTTGTGTACGATAGATCGCAAAACCAATGGCTGCCACCGCTTCTTTGACTGAACCCTCTTGTCCATGAATATATCGATTTACGACTTCACAACCACCAAAATCACCTTCAATCGCAAAAGCACGAATATCATTTTCTTCTACGAGTTTTTGAAAAACTTCCAATTTTAATTGTTGAAATTCCACATTTCCATGCGTGGCTTCTCCTAAGGCAACAATCTTTTTATCCTTCGGAATGGATAGATGATTGACTTCATTTGCGTACTTTTTAAACTCTTCTGTATTGGCACAATCGCCTGTTGAAAGTCCACCAAAATAAGCATACACACTACCAAGAATAAAAAGGATCAAAGTAAATCCAATTATACCTTTTTTTAAAATTTTCATATTTTTTTTCCTTTTCCTAAACAAAGATATCGTCCTGGCACCTTTTGGCAATACATTTCATATTCTTTGCCAAATGTCTTTTTCAAATACGCTTCTTCTTGTAAGATTTGTAGATGCAACATAATCATCGCAAAAACAGTAAATCCTGCTATTAAAAAATTCCCAAACATCATAAGTAGACCAAAATATTGTAAATAGAATCCTAGAAAAGCTGGATTTCTAGAATACGAATAAATACCCGTCGTGATTAAGGTTGTATCTCCTTTTTCCGGAATTCCTACACGCCAACTTTCTTTCATACAAATCACAGAAGCTAAGAAGATAAAATCTCCTAGCATACCAATTAGAAATCCAGTAAATCGTGTATCGGCAGGCGAATGATTCCAACCGAAAAAAATCGACATGAGTTGGGCTACAAGAACACCAACGGTCCCAATTCCCATCAATCTTTCAACCATATTCTCTCTCTTACCCATTTCTATACACTGAATCTCTTTTTTTCGTAAAAGGAATTGTTTCCCTAAATACACTCCATAGAACAAAACCAACACAATAAATGCCAATAATTTATAAGGAAGTTCCTTTTCAAATAATATTTGTATCATATCTAACCTGCTCTTTCTATATATTCCATTCTTCTAAAAAATAAGTTGAATTTTTAAATTTCCATTTTCCCATGAAGAATTAATCTTTCCATTCATTTTCTCTGTCAATAATTTCGCAATAGATAATCCCAAACCCGTCGATTCTTTTGCGCTCACGACAATAACAGGAATCCCCTTAATCATTCAAGAAAGAATAAAGCTTCACTTCCTGAGTACGCTCGAAAACATGCATATCCTTGTTGTTCCATGATTCCATCCTCTTTTGAGCCAAGCTATATATTTCTTACAAATAGACCATAGTTTATAGCCAAAATAATATAAAACGATACCTGCTACTATGGACAAGACAAATTCCATACCGACAGGTAATTTTATGGAACCAATTTGAAACAGGCTTATGGGAATGGAATAGCCCATTTCTTTCCCAATAAACTTAATACATCCTGCAAGCGGACATACGATGCCTCCAAACAATAAGGATATACCAATTCCTCCGGTTGATGGAATCACAATCATGGATGAAAAGAAAGTTACTATATAAAAAAGAATCCGTTTCATATTTCTACTCTTTCTTTTCTTGTTCCACTTGTATATATCCTTTGGCATGATGTGCCTCTACATGAATTTTATATTGCCCCGTCTTAGAAATATGGACTCTAAATTCGTCCACATTCTTTTTTTCATTGCCTACATAGATACTTTTTCCATCTTCGTCTATAATTTCTAAACTTAAGAATCCTTCTTCACAAGATAAATGAACCACAAGCGAGTCACCAGCAGATAAATTTAAATAATGTTGATCCGTTCCATTCATTTTTTCCAACTCTAATACATATGAATCGTCTGTTTTGATACGATTTCCAATAAAGAAGTCTTGAGAAATTCCTAGATAGCCAACCACGGTTCCTCCTATCAAGATAACCATGAGTCCAATAATAAGAGGTCGTTTTATTTTGATAGTTTCGTCTTTTACAATATTCACAATTCCCAGAATCATTTGAACGACTCCTAAGAGTAAAAAGATTATTCCATTTGTCATTCTTCCCTCGTACAAATAGGCATAGCCCACAAGGCCGAAACATATGGCAGAAAAAATATTACATCCGATTGCCACATAGTTATTCTTTTTCATAACGTAAATCCTCCGTTGAACAAAGCGTATCAAAGAAGGAGTACCCAAACAACAAAACCACAATGAGATGTTTTTAACGAAAGATAAAATGCAAAAAAGAGAGAATCAAACTCTCTTCTACAATGCGATTTCAAAATAGATATTCAAATCTCCAAATACTTTTTGTTTGCCACCACATTTTTGGATGACCGTTTTGGAAGCGATATTATCCTTATGACAACCTAATACTACCTTTTTCAATCCCTTTTGCGAACATACATCCAATGCATATCTTAGCATCTTAGTCGCATACCCTTTTCTTCTTTGGGTTGGACGAACATGGTAGCCAATGTTTCCATATTCTTTTTCTAATTCTTTATCTAATTCATAGCGGATACAAAGAAGTCCGACAAATACATCTTCTTCATAGCACAAGAAAAAGTACGATCTTCCCCAGGCTCCATTTCCTATACTTTCATTTTTCTTTATTCGTTCTAGCCAGTTATCATAATCTTGTTCCAAAAGAGATTGTTCAATTACGACATTTTGTTCTTTGTGTTGAAAACATTCTTCCAAATAATCAAACACATCGTTCTGATGTTCTGTTTCTGGTCTTAGAAATTTCATGGCTCACCTTTGTTTGTAAAGATATATTCCAAATAATGCAGTTACAACTAAAATAAACAAATCAAAACAGAAGATTTGAATGCCTAGTGCTACGATTCGATTTCGTAATAAGACACCTAAAACGATTAACACAAAATCAGCTATTGCAGAAAGAAAAGCAACCTTATAAGCGTTCGTATTCTTAATCAAATATAGAATAGGACTGATCAAACCACAAGCTAGATTTACAATCCAGAACACCAACAAGTACAAAGGATAATTTGTGAAATATTGGATGGCACTTTCACCATAGCCTTTACTCAGATAGTAAGCTTCGTTGTGTCCTAACATCATCGGTAAATCATAAGTTCCCATGATATATAGAAACAAGATGAATAGTGCAAAGACTATCCCTAACCAACTTCTTTTTTTCATACTTATTTCTCTTTCTTCGATTGTTGAATACGAATTAGGTTGAATAGATTTCCTAATACAACACAGAACAAGCCAGCTGGAAGAATCCAATTAGACTCGATCTTTCCAAAAATGGATAATAGAACAAAGATAAATCCAGCAATATTCAATCCTAGAATCGCAATGATAAAAAGTTTATTATTCGTTTTCATAAATATACCTACCCTTTCTTTTCAATAAGCGAACCAAAGATAGTTCCAGCCATGATTCCAATGACCATACTTATCCCAATGTTTCCAAAAATTCCTTTTAAAGCCACACCTAGACACATACCTAAGCACATACCAATCAAACCATAGTTATTTTCTTTTCGATAATGGCTTGTCCCAAAATAGATGGCTAATAGTAATCCCATAATTAACCATGGTAAAGCCGCTCTTACAAATTCCATTACTGCACTCATTTCTTTTTCTCCTTTTTTAATAATAAGTTTTTTACTTGTTCACAAATCAAACTGACTACACCCCATGGTAAAAAGTGGGGTTATCAGCCTCAACCCTTTATATCATTCTCTCAATTTCTTCTAATATTGGTTCTAGATATGTTGGATCTGTCCAATCTTTGGAATCATTCCCCGCTTCCATCAAAGCACATTCCCATAGCTTATAATCTTTTGAGTCTTTTTTTGCGACAGCTTTTTGAAACATCTTACAAAGATTCTTATCAACAAAGCTCATGACTTCCATATTCCAGGCTCCTCGACAATAGAAGAATGGAATGTCCTTTAGTTCCCCAGTCATGACACGTTCTTTTATTTCCAAGAATGTCTTTTCTTCATAAGGCGAAGCACCATCGCAAAAGACGATGATTTTCTTTTGTGACAAAGAAGAATAATTCTTTTTCAAAAAGTTTGTCACAGGTACACCCGATGCATAAATGCCTCCTCCAAAAATAAGGATTTCATATTTCAATAAATCTTTTACAGTGATATTTGAGAGTTCCAAAAGATCATATCCTGTTTTTTCCCTTAACCACTCGGCGTACTTTTTAGTAGCCCCATATTTTGATTTATATACAATTGCTCCGATCATAATTCGTTCCTCTTTTTTTATACTGAAAGCGTATCAAACTACGTATCTAGAAACAATGAAGCGAATGTAAGATGCCATAATAATAAGATAAGATGCAAAAAAGCCAAGAGACAAACCATCTCTTGGCAAATTCATCCTATTTTTTATTTTGTGAGTAAAACTTCTTTAAATCTTCTTTTACATCCGTAGGTAAAAGAGTTTTCTTAATCCCACGAATCGCTCCTTCTAAGGCCATGAGTCGATGGATACAAGCGGATTCATCGATTTCTTGAATTCGTAGCCATGCAGCTTTAGCACCAACATTACTTAGCTCTTCTAATGTCGTAATCCCTACTTGATTCAATTGTTGTTCAACTGCTTTACCTATATTTGGTAATTTGGATAGTTCTCCCATATTTTCATACTCACCTTCTATAAGAAGCTAAAAAGCTTTTTACTATTTACATCTTTATAATAGACTATTTCTAGATTTCCTACCAATTCAAACAAGACTTCTGCATTCTCTATTAAATCAACTTTCATGCCTTCTAAGGATGGATCTACTTCTAAAAATACACTCAGTTCGTATGGTTCTTCTTCCGATTGAATTTCAATATAGGAATACGAATACCCTTTTGGATATTCTTGCCCACTTACAATATTTACAACATTAGAAGCATCCCCTATATATTCTGTTTTGTATCGTGAAAAATCAGACTTATCTGTTTGGGTTGGATTACTACAAGCACAAATAGAAAACACAAGCAATCCAGCTAATATTATTCTTTTTATATGCCTTACTCCTTAATAATTCTTGAATCATAAATAGAAATGACATTTTCTTCGAACCATTGGGATATTTGTGTCACTTTTTCCGCACGCATGATTTCTTTGTTTCGATTTGTCAGCAAGTAGTAACATGGTACATCCAATTCTAGAATGGAAAAAGATTGATTGTTTCTTTGATTTAATAGAGCTTTTTCAAAAAACTTTTCGAATTGTCGAACATTTTTTGTGCTTCTAAGATTTCCTCTGGCAATAAAAGAAGCATAGCCTAATTCATTCACTTCTTCAAGAGTATCGATTCCACCACTGGTCATTTGGGTAAAATCTTCATCGGCATTAAAATACATATTCGTATTTAGTAACGTAACATTTTCATCTCTTAACGCAATAAATCTTTGTCTATTTTTTTCAATATCTGCTTCATATACTGTTGGAATTTGAAGAACGACAAGCTTTTCTGGATGTTCTTTTTTATACTTTAGTGCATCTTCATAATATTGTTCATCATGATGCCCATATTCTCTAAAATCTATGTTTAACCCAATGTTGGATCCTTGTTGGGTAAACACAACTAGTTCGTCTTGAATATTCATTTTGGAAATAATATCCGTATACACTCTTCGTAATACACCAAAGTTACATCCTGGATGTATAGGTTTTATCGAAGGAATATTTATTGGACTTGGCTCGTTTCTTGCGATGATCGCATCGGCCGTACACATGAGTTCGCACTCCCCACAATTTACACAAGACTCTGGGTTCATATTGACTAAATAATAATACCCACCCTCGTTTTTTTGTTCTCCAATTTTTAATAATTGTTTGGGACACGCTTTTATACAATTGCCACATCCCATACATCTTTCCGTATTAATTCTCATTTTAAAACTCCTTTAATCTTCAATGCATACTTTTAATTTTTCTATTTACCAGTTTCTTTCTTCAATACCGTAGAATGTTATTTTTATCGATTTAAACACACGCAATCGTATGAATCTGAAATCCTAGTTATCAAACTATTGGGTAAATATTCTATAAATATTATATATCCTTTCATATTGGAAAACAAAAAAAGGGGAAGAAAATCCCCTAATCTATTCATTAATGTATTCCCTCACCTGTTTGACAAAATAGGCATGGATTCTATCATCCTCTGTCATTTCTGGATGAAAGGCAAAGCCTAACTGATTTTTGTATTCAACTCCTACAATACGTCCGTTTACGCTAGATAAGATTTTTACGCCATCCTTAACCTTTGTGATATAGGGAGCTCGAATAAAAACGTGTGGATAATCAATAAACTCTCCCACGGAAGCCTTCGTTTCAAAGCTTCCAAGCTGTCTTCCTTAAGCATTTCTCTGAACACTAACCGGAAGAGTTGCCAAGTGTCTAGTATCATCTCCCTCAAGTTGTTCTGCTAGCAGGATTAGTCCTGCACAAGTGCCAAGAACAGGAAGTCCATTCTGAATAAGAAATCTTATTGGTTCAAACAAATCCAGTTTACGTAAAAGTTGTCCTTGAACGGTGCTCTCACCACCTGGAAGAATAAGACCATTGATACCATCCAAATCCTTTTTTTGCCGAATCTCTACAACTTCCAGATTAAAATTCTTCTTTTTGGCAAGCTTATTTAACATATGAATGTGCTCAATAAAAGCGCCCTGTACCGCTAGTACACCAATTTTCATCCTATTTTCCTCGTTCTTCCATAATGATTTTGATTTCATCCGGATTGATTCCAACCATTGCTTCACCCAAATCCTCTGAAAGCTTCGCAATCAATTTTGCATCCTTATAGTTTGTCACCGCTTGAACAATGGCTGCTGCTCTTTTGGCAGGATCTCCTGATTTGAAAATACCAGATCCTACAAATACTCCTTCAGCGCCAAGTTGCATCATAAGTGCTGCATCAGCAGGCGTTGCCACACCACCAGCGGCAAAGTTTACAACAGGAAGCTTACCATTTTCATGAACATAAAGAACAAGGTCGTAAGGAACCTGTAGTTGTTTGGCTTCCTCGTATAATTCATCTTTTGACATTGCGGTAATTTTACGAATTTGTGAATTCATTTTTCTCATATGACGAACTGCTTGAACGACATCTCCAGTTCCAGGCTCACCCTTGGTACGAATCATTGCTGCACCCTCGTTGATTCTTCTTAAGGCCTCTCCCAAATCTCTAGCTCCACACACAAAAGGTACCTTAAATTCAGTCTTATCAATATGGTAAACATCATCCGCTGGTGAAAGTACTTCAGATTCATCAATGTAGTCAATCTCAATTGCTTCTAAAACTTGAGCTTCGACAAAGTGCCCAATACGGCACTTGGCCATAACTGGTATACTGACAGCCTCCTGGATTCCCTTGATCATCTTTGGATCGCTCATTCTAGAAACCCCACCGGCTGCACGAATATCCGCAGGAATTCTTTCTAAAGCCATAACGGCGCATGCACCAGCTGCCTCAGCAATTCTTGCCTGTTCTGGAGTTGTAACATCCATAATGACTCCACCCTTTAACATCTGTGCCAATCCTTTGTTTAAGTTATACTGTGTTGTATTCATAATTCTGCCTCCTAATACTTCTTGTCTTAACTTGTACACTATTATATAATCAATCTGGTAATATAAAAATGACCAAAACAAAGTTCTTTATTATACCAGATAAGGAGATAATGAAATGCTTACCTACAACTTTGAACATATGGATGGACCTATTTACGAACATATATATAAGTGCATTAAAGATGATATTTTATCAGGGAAACTGAAACCTGGAGAAAAACTTCCATCTAAGCGTACTTTAGCTAGAAACAACAGTGTTAGTACCATTACGATTCAAAATGCATATGACCAGTTAATCAGTGAGGGCTATGTATATACAGAGCCTAAAAAAGGCTACTACGTTGCCCAGATTCACGAAATGACAATTCTAAATCCTGTATCTGGCAAGGTCAGCTACGACATCGACCTTCCCCAGGCTCCAGACTTTGAAATAGATTTTTCTAGAAACGACTACTCACCAGACAACTTTCCCTTCTCCGTTTGGACGCGACTTTCCAGAGAGATTATGGCCTCCAAAAAATCCGAACTCATGCGTGTATCACCTATTAGTGGAGTAATAGACCTGCGAGAAGCCATTGCGGAACATCTACACTCCTTTCGTGGCATGATGATTGACCCTAACCAGATTATCGTTGGTGCTGGTACGGAGTACTTATATAGTTTACTAACAGATCTTTTGGGAAACGATAAACGATATGTCATCGAAAGTCCGGGCTACAAAAGGCTTGCCAAAATCTATGGTCAGAGAGGAATACACTGCCATTACGCCGGTATGGATTCCCTTGGAATCAAGGTGGAGGAACTTCTTAGAAATGAGGCAGATATTGCCCATATTTGTCCCAACCATCACTTTCCAACTGGCATCACTATGCCTGCGAGTCGTCGCTACGAAATTCTAGCTTGGGCCAATGAAAAGCCTGGTCGCTACATCATAGAAGATGACTACGACAGTGAATTTCGTACCGAAGGAAAACCAATTCCAACGCTCTTTTCCATCGATGCATGCGAGAAAGTCATCTATGTCAACACCTTTTCAAAATCCATAGCTCCAACCATTCGAATTAGCTATATGGTTCTACCAGTTCACCTAGTAAAGCTATTCTATGATAAGCTCAGCTTCTATTCATGCACCGTATCAAATTTTGAGCAATATACACTGGCAGCGTTTATTAAGAAGGGCTACTTTGAAAAGCACATCAATCGCATGCGACTTTACTATATGCGAAAGCGTAAGCAGGTTATCGAAACCATTAAATCCAGCGCTCTTTATCAGTATTGCGATATTATTGAAAATGACTCTGGCCTACACTTTCTACTTTACTTGCACACGGACTATTCAGACTATGAAATCGAAAAAAGACTAGCCAAAAAGAAGATTCGCATCAAAAACGTATCGAACTATGATCTGATTGGTGGAGATGCCAAGGAGCATTATTTTATTTTAAATTATTCGAACATTGAGATGGAGGATATTGAGAAAGCACTAGCGATACTAGTAGATATCTTAACCGAACATCATTAAAAAAGGCTTCCTAAATCTATCCAGGAAGCCCTTATTAATCAAATATTTTCTTTTTCACGTATTCAAAACTTCAACAATGTTTGGTTGTACATTCTTGCCCATTAGGAAAAAGCTTGGAGAATGTGAACTACTCCCTCTTACACTTCGTTAAGAACAGGGAGCTTCTGGAAGACATT
>JAUNDJ010000032.1 GCA_030526175.1 Bacillota bacterium | reverse complement strand
AACGTTTGAATAGAAAAAGGAATTTGGGTTGTCCGAAATCTTGACATAGTACCAGGTTTCAATTCTTCTTTTGGATCTAATCTACATAATGAAATGCAGTTGTCATCATGCATGAAGAGATGTCCTACTTCATGTGCAATTGTAAGACGATCTCGTCCTTCCCCGGAAGCTGCACGTAAGTATATATCTTCTCTGATTCTAATCAGATTTTTACTAGGATATGTTTCACCGTGCTTTATACCCATTTCGGTCATAGGTACAACCTCAAATTGAAAATTTGGAATTAGAACTGGAAGTATATTTTCCACAAAAGGTAGAATGGGGAAATAAAGTTCATTTTCGAGACCGACTTTTTTCTTGAGAGTTCGGATAAATCTCCGGATATCGTTTCTGGAAACTGCATCTGCTTTGTAGTAATTCATTAATTTGATTTTCCTCCTAAAAGTATTTTTTTTATTGCATCTGCCTGCTCATCGTTGATGTCTGAGAATTTCCTTGCAAAGGAAACGGCGAGTTCCCGATTTTGAAGACTCTGACCGATAAAATTCATTTCAATCGCATCTTCGGTTTCCGCAATAGCAGTGGTAAACGCTTTTTTCTGATCGTCAGATAATTTATAGAGTTCGCATATACGAATATTCCATCCTGATGGCATGTGCTTTTTACCATTCTCTACAGCCGATAAAAATGAAACAGTAACTTCAAGTTTTTCCGCCATGTCCTTCAGAATTTCTCCTTCATCAATTCTTAGTTTTCGCAAAAATTTTCCTATGCTTGTTAACATAGAGTATCCTCCTTTATTTCATTCTTTTTCTATATATTTAATAACACAGAATAAAAAACAAATCAACCTAAAGGTTGAAATATTTTCGAACTATACATGAAAGAAGTTCACGAACTTAATTGGACGTTGATGGATGTCTATTCTTTAGTAGCACAACAAAGAAGAATATAATCCTTTTTTAATTTAATTAATATAAAAGGTTAATGAACAAAGGAGGTATAGCTTCAGGGAAATAATGTAGAGGAACGAAATGAATTTGAGTAGATGATATATTAATTCAATATAAGTACGGAAAGGGTTACATATGTTACTTTCCTAATTCTTGTTTCCGTTTTAATGTATTAGTTATATTATCTACTTTTTAATTTGACTATGCTCTATTCTAGAAAATAAGCGATTATATATTGTAGGCTGTCAATGCAAGTATTCTCATAAAAAATCCCATTAGCTTGAGCTAATGGGGAATATAATTTTTTTAAATTCTTCTTCTTATCAACTTGATAAGGAAGGATACATTTAGTCTCCAATCTTTCTTTTTAAGTCTTTCCACACCGTTAACATCATTGTAAGGAAACAAGCGCCACCGCCAATGAAGTTGGAAATTGGTTCGGCCATAAATACGCCATCCACACCATTGTTTAGAAGCATAGGAATCAATATTGTGAGTGGAACTACAATCACTATTTTTCTAAATATCGAGAAGAATACAGCTTGTTTCGATTTTCCTAAAGCGGTGAATACCGTTTGTCCTGCAAATTGGAGCGCCATCATAAAGAATCCGAAGAAATATATATATATGGATTGGATAGAAGCGCTGGTTAGTGATGGATCGTTATTAAAAAGCTTGATGAATGGCTCTGGTATTATGACAAGAACTAACCAAGAAACGAACGTATACGCAATGGTTGTGATGGACATAAACTTTATGGCTTCTATAACGCGATGATAATTCTTGGCTCCATAGTTAAAGCTGAGTACGGGTGTGGCTCCATTGGTGATTCCCATAACGGGCATGGATAAGATTTCACGAATCGAATTCATAATGGTCATAACACCAACGTATAAATCGCCTCCGTATAGGCTTAAACAACGGTTGCAAACAATGGTTACAGCACTATTGGTAAACTGCATGACACATCCAGCGAGTCCTAAAGAAGTAATCGCTTTTACTCGCGACCATTTCAAGCGCATGGATTTTCTTTCAAGACGAAGAATCGTCTGGTTTCCGGTTAAGAAGCGTAATACCCAGATGGCACTTAAGCCTTGTGAGAAAATGGTTGCCAAAGCGGCTCCTTGCACTCCCATTTTACATCCAAAAATTAAAATAGGGTCTAATACGATGTTGGTGATACAACCCAGCGCTGTGGTCAACATACCGATTTTCGCAAATCCCTGGTTATTGATATAACTGTTCATTCCCAAGGAGATCATCACAAAAATGCTTCCTAATAAATATATGGATAAGTATTGGTTCGCAAAAGGATATGTGGCATCACTGGCACCGAATAAATATAAGATTGGCTTTTTGAAAAGAAGACCAAGAACGGTTAAAACAATACCTGCCATAATTAAGAGCGTAAAGCTATTTCCCATGATATTTTGTGCTTCTTCGTTGTTTCCTTTGCCTCGTTCAATCGAAGATAGAGGAGCGCCACCAACACCGAATAGATTGGTAAAGGCTGTCACAATCATAATAATAGGGAAGCATAATCCTAGTCCGGTTAGGGCCAGGGTTCCATCTTGTGGTATACGACCAATAAACATCCGGTCTACGATGTTGTAGAGCAAGTTGATCAACTGGGCAAAGGTCATAGGAATGGCAAGGCGGATAATGGTTCTTTTGACACTTCCTTTGGAAAAATCATTTTTATTATTCATGGTGATATTGTAGCACTAAAAAAGAGATAAGGGTAAGCTTATCTCTAAAATTTTGGCGGTGTTGGAATTTTGATTGTAGTGGTGTGAAGTTGTTCTTTTGTCACGTTTGAACGTTCTCCTTGGTCACAACATTCGTCGTCTTCCACCACGATTGTGGCTGTTTTTGGACTTTTGTCGATTGGTTCACTTCCACTGGTTCCTAACATTTCGGATACGAATGTTAAATTGGAAGCACTATTGGCTAAATCGGTTGGAAGCACAATTTTGGTTGCACGTCCATCGCCTAAGGCTTTTAGGGCATCTAATTTTTTTAGGGCTAAAATGTTGGCATCCATATTGGCTTGTTTCAACATTTCGATTCCTTTTGCTTCGGCTTCGTAAACCAATCGGATGGCTTCGGCTTCGGCTTGGGCTTTGGCAATTTTTGCTTCTTTGTCCGCAAGTGCACGAATTACTAGAGCTTCTTTATCTCCTTGGGCGCGAGTAATAGAGGATTCCTTGTGTGCTTCAGCTTCAAGTAAAGTTTGTCTTTTTTCACGTTCGGCTTTCATTTGTTTTTCCATCGCATTACGAATTTCTTCAGGAGGAATGATATTTTTTAATTCCACACGAGAGACTTTTAATCCCCAGGCATCGGTTGCTTCATCAATGATTGTTTTCATTTGGGTATTGACTGTATCTCTGGATGTTAGTGTTTGATCCAATTCTAAATCCCCAATAATATTTCTTAAGGTAGTAGCGGTTAAGTTTTCTAAGGCCATTAATGGATTTTCTACACCATATGTGAATAGCTCGGAATTAAAGACTTTGAAGTAGACTACGGTATCGATTTTCATTGTGACATTGTCTTTGGTGATTACCGATTGTGGAGGGAAGTCTGCCACTTGTTCTTTGATAGAGATTCTTCGAGCAATACGATAAATAATAGGAAGCTTAAAGTGTAAACCAGCTTGCCATGTTTCTTTGTATTGTCCTAAATATTCAATCACATAACACATTCCTTGTGGAACGATGACAACACAAGATACGAGTAGGGATACAATTATCAAAATCAATAGTATCATTAAAATCATCATAAAAATCATCATATGTATATTCCTTTCTTGAGTTAGTTTTAATGTAACACTTCTTTTTTCAAAGTCAAATGAATGTATATCAAATATTGTGGGTTGTTTAAAGAATGTATACAATAATGTGATTTTGTTCACAAAAATGTATAGTGCAATTAAACAGTTGTTTTGAAAATCTGAACAAAATTTTCTTGAAATTCTGAAAGATTTTCAGTATAATGAAACACATCTAGTGTTGATTTGGAGTAGTACTCTTATGAATACTTCTTAGAGAGTAGCGGTTGGTGAAAAGCTACAAGTAGGATGAGACGAACTTGCCAAGGAGCTAATCGATAAGCGATTCGTAGTACGGCGTTAACGTTTAATGAGTGCATATTATCTATGGGTGATAATATGAACTAAGGTGGTACCGCGTAATATTTACGTCCTTAGAAATAAGGACGTTTTTTTTGTATCAAAAAGGAGTTGGTAGTATGGACTTAGACTTATCGGACTTATTGAAGAAAGAAAAAAAGATCATACAATAATTGAGAAAGAGTAAGGAAGGAACTAAGACTATGATGAATCACAACAAATACCACAGAGGGTATTATATGCCACCAGTCGAATCTTTGGACTGGGTCAAAAAAGAATATGTAGATCAAGCACCAATTTGGTGTAGCGTTGATATGCGTGATGGGAACCAAGCATTGGTTACCCCTATGAACCTAGAAGAAAAATTGGAATTCTGGAAGGTTTTATTAGACGTTGGATTTAAGGAAATTGAAGTTGGTTTCCCGGCTGCCAGCGATACAGAATTTGAATTCTTAAGAACACTTCACGATCGTGATTTGATTCCAGAAGATGTGACTGTGCAAGTATTAACGCAAGCACGTCCTCATATTATTAAGAAGACTTTTGATGCCTTAGAAGGAATTGACAACGCGATTGTTCACTTTTATAACTCAACTTCTTTTGCCCAACGTCAACAAGTGTTTAAAAAATCAAAAGAAGAAGTGAAACAAATTGCCATTGAAGGAGCAAAACTTGTCAAACAATTGGCGGATGAAGCTGGTAAAAAATATCGTTTTGAATATTCTCCAGAAAGTTTTACAGGAACGGAAGTGGATTACGCATTGGATGTTTGTAACGCGGTAATCGACATTATCGATCCAACACCAGATCGTAAATTGATTATTAACTTACCTGTGACTGTGGAAATGAGTTTACCTCATGTATATGCTTCCCAAGTGGAATATATGTCAAAAAACTTGCATAAAAGAGATTGCGTAGTTGTTTCATTACACCCTCACAACGACCGTGGTACAGGTGTGGCTTGTTCGGAATTAGGTGTTCTTGCTGGAGCTGACCGTATTGAAGGTACATTGTTTGGAAATGGAGAACGAACAGGAAATGTGGATATCATTACCTTAGCCATGAATATGTATACACATGGTGTGGATCCTCAACTACACTTTGATGATATGCCTCATATTGTGGATGTATACGAACGTGTAACACGAATGAATGTGTATGAAAGACAACCTTATGCAGGAAAATTAGTCTTCGCCGCATTCTCTGGTTCTCACCAAGATGCGATTGCCAAAGGTATGAAATTTAGAGAAGACAATCAATGTGAAGATTGGACAGTTCCTTATCTTCCAATCGATCCTACGGATGTAGGACGTGTATACGAAGCCGATGTCATTCGTATCAATTCACAATCGGGAAAAGGTGGAATTGCTTATATCATGCAACACAATTATGGATACGATCTACCACCTGTCTTTAGAGAACAATTCTCATATTATATTAAAGGGATTTCGGATAAGGGTCATAAAGAATTAAAACCAGAAGAAATTTTCGAAATCTTTAACCGTGATTTCTTGAATCTAAACGATCCAATTCGTTTGTTAGACTATCACTTCATTCGTTTGGACAACAAACAATTCCAAGCTACATTAAGCATCGTGTTTAAGGGTGAAGAAATGGATATCGTTGGTCGTGGAAATGGTCGTTTGGATGCGGTGGCTAACGCAATGCGTAAACACTGCAATTTAACATTTGATATTAAAGACTATCGCGAAAGTTCACTTGGACAAGGAACAACAGCGAAAGCTTGTTCATATATTCAATTAAAAGACTGTATCAATGAAGATCGTTTTGGAGTTGGTGTCGACGATGACATCATGGCTTCAAGTATCATCGCATTATTCAGTGCATTAAATAGAGCTATTATTCATAAGGAGGATTAAGATATGGCAATGACAATGACACAAAAAATCTTAGCGGCTCACGCAGGATTGGAAGAAGTTGTAGCTGGACAACTTATTGAAGCAAAATTGGATGTCGTTATGGCAAATGACATCACTGGACCTATGGCCCTTCCTATTTTTAAACAAATGGCGGATAAAGTATTTGATCCAGAAAAAGTTTTGTTGGTACCAGATCATTTCACACCAAATAAAGATATTAAGAGTGCTGAAAACTCAAAAGCCATTCGTGAATTCTCTTTTGAACAAGGATTAACACACCATATGGAACAAGGAAAATGTGGTGTTGAACACGCCATTCTTCCAGAAAAAGGATTGGTTGTCGCTGGAGAATGTATCATTGGAGCGGATTCACACACTTGTACGTATGGAGCTCTTGGTGCTTTTTCAACAGGTGTAGGAACAACGGATATTGCTCGTGGTATGGCAACAGGAGAATCTTGGTTTAAAGTACCAAGTGCTATCCAATTTAAATTAACAGGAACATTAAATCCTTATGTTTCGGGAAAAGATGTCATCTTATATATTATTAACATGATTGGAGTCGATGGGGCTTTATATCGTTCGATGGAATTTACTGGAGAAGGTGTTGCTGCATTATCTATGGATGATCGTTTTACGATTTGTAACATGGCTATTGAAGCAGGAGCTAAAAATGGTATTTTCCCAGTGGATGAACAAACAATCGCTTATTTAAATGAACATACGACAAAAGAATGGAAAGCGTATGAAGCCGATGAAGATGCAGAGTATGATGAAGTATATGAAATTAACTTGAATGATATTCGTCCAATGGTAGCTTTCCCTCATTTACCTGGAAATGGTCACACAATTGACGAAGTGGAAAACGATGAAAAAATTTATATTGATCAAGTCGTAATTGGTTCTTGTACAAATGGTCGTATGTCGGATTTAAGAAAAGCTGCAGCTATCTTAAAAGGACAAACCGTTCATGAAAAAGTGCGTGTCATGGTTGTACCAGCTACACCAAAAATCGCATTACAATGTATTAAAGAAGGTTTAGCTGAAATCTTTATTGAATCGGGTTGTGCATTTAATACACCTAGCTGTGGTCCTTGTATGGGAGGACACATGGGTGTTATGGCAAAAGGAGAAAAATGCGTTTCTACGACAAACCGTAACTTCGTAGGTCGTATGGGAGATACACAATCATTAATTTACTTGGCAAGTCCAGAAACAGCGGCAGCAAGTGCCATTGCTGGATATATTGCCAACCCTGAAAAATTTGGAGGTAACAACTAATGCAAAACGCTAAAGGAACAGTTTTAAAATATGGAGATAACGTCGATACAGACGTTATCATTCCAGCTCGTTACTTAAACTCTTTTGATGCCAAAGAATTGGCAACACATGCGATGGTGGATATTGATCCTACTTTCGTGGAAAGAGTACAACCAGGAGATATCATGGTTGCTGGAAAAAACTTTGGATGTGGATCGTCTCGTGAACACGCTCCATTGTGCTTAAAAACAGCGGGTGTAAGTTGTGTTATTGCCAAAAGCTTTGCACGTATCTTCTATCGTAATGCCATCAACATTGGTTTTGCGATTCTAGAATGTGAAGAAGCAGCCGATGATATTGAAGAAGGAAACCAAGTAGAAATCGATTTTGATACAGGTATCATCACAAACTTAACGAAAAATAAACAATACCAAGCCCAACCTTTCCCACCATTCTTACAAAAAATGATTGCTGAGAACGGATTGGTAAATTACGTAAATAATAAGAAGGGGTAAGCGATATGAATAAAAAAGTAGGAGTCATCTGGGGCGATTGTTCGTCTCCAGAAATTGTCAAACAAGCCTTAAAAGTATTGGATGTGATTGAAACAAAGTATGGTCACAAATTTGAATATGAAAAAATTGCGATGGGAGGAGAAGCCATTGACTTATATGGGGAACCTCTTCCTCAACACGAATTGGACAAATGTTTAGCGTGTGATTCTGTATTATTAGGGGCTATTGGTGGTCCAAAATGGGAAGGTTTAGCTGGAGAAGCGCGTCCGGAAAAAGGATTGTTGAAGCTTCGTGCTGGTATGGGTCTATACTCGAATAACCGTCCTGCTAAAATCTGGCCACAACTTGCGGATGCATCGCCTTTACGAAAAGATATTGTCGAAAAAGGAATTGATTTTATTATCGTTCGTGAATTAATTGGTGGTGTTTATTTTGGAAAACACGAAACATACGAAGAAAATGGTCAGCTTCAAGCGGTAGATACAATGCCTTATAACGAAGCGGAAATCCGTCGTATTGGTCGCATTGGTTTTGAGACAGCGATGAAGCGTAATAAAAAATTATGTTGCGTTGATAAGGCAAATGTCTTGGATACTTCGCGATTATGGCGTAAAGTAATGAATGAATTAAAAGAAGAGTATCCAGAAGTGGATTACTCGGTAATGTTTGTAGATAATTGTGCGATGCAAATTTGTAAGAACCCAGCGCAATTCGATGTTATTGTGACAGAAAATATGTTTGGGGATATTCTTTCGGATGAAGCAAGTGAAATTACAGGAAGTATTGGTATGATTCCATCTTCTTCTTTAGGCGATGGAACATGTGGATTGTATGAACCAATTCATGGTTCTGCACCTGATATTGCGGGTCAAGATAAAATTAATCCAATTGCTTGTATTCTAAGTGCGGCAATGATGATACAATATAGTTTCAATATGAAGGCGGAAGCCCAAGCTATTGAAAAAGCAGTAAACGATGTTCTAGATCAAGGATATCGTACAGCGGACATGATGTCGGAAGGAATGACACTTGTTGGTTGTGAAAAAATGGGTGACTTAATTGCTCAAAATATTAAATAATACTTGGAGAAGAAAGGAATTAAACAAATGAAAATGAATGGATCCCAAATACTTTTGGAATGCCTATTGGAACAAGGGGTTGACACTATTTTTGGATACCCTGGTGGAGCTATTTTGAATGTATACGATGAATTATATAAATACCAAGATAAAATTCGTCACGTTATTACTGCACACGAACAAGGAGCTAGCCACGCAGCCGATGGATACGCTCGTTCAACTGGAAAAACTGGTGTTTGTTTCGCAACTTCAGGGCCTGGAGCAACTAACTTAGTTACTGGTATTGCCACAGCTTATATGGATTCGATTCCTATGGTTGCGGTTACCGCAAACGTTGGATCAAACTTAATTGGTCGTGATGCGTTTCAAGAAGTTTGTATTACTGGTATTACTATGCCAATCACAAAACACAACTTCTTTGTCAACAAAGTTGAAGATTTAGCCCCAGCGGTTCGTAATGCGTTCCGTATTGCCAACGAAGGAAGAAAAGGGCCTGTATTAATTGATATCACAAAAGATGTTACAGCCGCTCTTTACGATTATGAACCTCAAAAACCTATGAAATGCGCGAAATCAAAAACCCCTAGTGCCTTGGCTATCGAAGAATTGGCATTGATGATCAAACAAAGTAAACGTCCAATGATTTATTTTGGTGGTGGAGTTGTTGCCAGCGATGCTGTAGAAGAATTAGTACAATTAATCGAACAAGGAAATATCTACGCTTGTCATACAATGATGGCTACTGGTGTACTACCTTATAATCACCCTATGAACTTAGGAATGATTGGTATGCACGGAAACGTAGCTTCGAACTCTTGTATCCAAAAAGCGGATTTGGTTATTGCGATTGGTACAAGATTCTCGGATCGTGTAGCTTTAAATACACAACACTTTGCCGCAAACGCTGTAAAAGTACAAATCGATATTGACCGTTCTGAATTAGGAAAGAACGTTCGTATTGATTTAGGAATTACAGGCGATGCGAAGAGCGTACTTCGTCGTTTACTTCCATTAGTAGAACGTATTGAACACCCTGAATGGGATGCTTATGTTGGGGAAAAGAAAAAGAAAATGCGTATGATTGTCAAAGCCAAAGATGAAAATATGCACCCTGGAGAAGTTATTGGTAAAGTATGCGATTTAACGGATAAAGAAACAATTTATGTAACAGATGTTGGGCAACACCAAATGTGGGCTGCTCAATATGTAAAACACTTACATCCTAGAACATTCTTAACAAGTGGTGGTTTAGGAACTATGGGATTTGGATATGGGGCTGCCATTGGTGCACAAGTTGCCAATCCGGACAAACGAATAATCCACATTACAGGAGATGGTTCTTTCCACATGAACTTAAACGAATGTGCTACAGCGGTTTCTCAAAACTTACCAATTATCACAATTATTATGAACAATAACGTATTAGGAATGGTTTACCAATGGCAAACGGTATTCTATGACAAACGTTATTCTCAAACAACTGTAAAAAAACACACAGATTATGTAAAACTAGCCGAAGGATTTGGTGCTAAAGGATATCGCGCGACTACGTTAGAAGAATTTGAAGTGGCATACAAACAAGCTCTTCAAAACGATGGTCCAAGCTGGATCGAATGTATCATCGATGCAGAAGAAAGAGTTCTTCCAATGATTCCGAATGGAAAAACAATCGATGATGCGATTATTGAATAGGGGGAGAGGGCTATAATGATTAATAAAGAAGTAATTAGTATTTTCGTTGATAACCAAGCCAATGTACTTTCTCGTATCGTAAGTTTCTTTGGGCGTCGTGGTTTTAACATCGATTCATTAACAGTATCGACAACACACAATCCAGAAATTTCTCGTATTACTATTGTTTGTCGTGTTGATGAACAAGAATTACGTCAAATTATTACGCAAACAGAAAAATTAGAAATTGTTCGTGAAATTTTTGTTCTAGACAAAGAAGAAAGTTTATATCGAGAATTGTTGTTGATGAAAATTCGTGTAGACAAAACAAAACGTAGCGGTATTATTGAAATTGCCAATATTTATCGTGCAAAAGTCATCGACTTAAAGAAAGACAGTTTAATTTTAGAACTAACAGGAGCACCTGAAAAAATTGATAACTTTATGGATATCTTAAGTTGTTACGATATCGTAGAAGTTTGTCGTACAGGAGCAACAGGTATTTCTCGTGGATTAAATGGGAAAACACAAGAATCTTATGACGACATCGCTTAAGATTGGAAAGGATAAACTATGGAAAAAAAGAATATGCGTAGTGCCAATGTAACAGTTGGTGTAGAAAAAGCGCCTATGCGTTCGTTATTTTACGCAATGGGTTATACAAAAGAAGAATTGGAAAGACCATTAATCGGGGTTGTTTGTGCACACAGTGAAATCGTTCCTGGGCACATGCACTTGGATAAAGTAGCAGAAGCGGTAAAAGCTGGTGTTCGTATGGCTGGTGGTACACCAATTGAAGTACCTGCCATCGGTGTTTGTGATGGAATTGCCATGGGACACGTGGGAATGAAATTCTCTCTTCCTTCTCGTGAATTGATTGCGGATTCGGTAGAAACAATGGCACAAGCTCACCAATTTGATGGATTGGTTTTAGTACCAAACTGTGACAAAGTCGTTCCGGGTATGTTGATGGGAGCTTTACGTATCAATATTCCGACTGTGGTTTGCTCAGGTGGACCAATGATGTCTGGTTTAGTAAATGGAGAAGAAACTTCTTTATCAAAAATGTTCGAAGCTGTTGGGGCTAGAAAAGCAGGTATCATTGACGATGCTGGTTTATTAGAATTTGAAGAAAATGTATGTCCAGGATGTGGATCTTGTTCGGGTATGTATACAGCCAACTCTATGAACTGTTTATGTGAAGCTTTAGGTATTGCACTTCCTGGAAATGGTACAATTCCTGCCGTTCAATCAGGACGTATCATGTTAGCAAAACACGCTGGTATGGCAATCATGAATTTAGTGGAAAAAGACATTAAAGTTCGTGATATTGTTAATGAAAAATCGATTCGTAACGCTTTAGCTTGCGATATGGCTCTTGGTTGTTCTTCGAACTCAGTACTTCACTTATTAGCTATCGCCAATGAAGCAGGTATTGATTTAGATTTAAATATGTTTAATGAAATGAGTGAAAAAGTTCCTAACTTATGTCACTTAGCACCTGCTGGAGATACACATATGCACGATTTAAATAATGCGGGTGGTATTCCAGCTGTACAAAATGAATTGGCAAAAATGAATTTATTAGATTTATCATTGATGACAGCTTCGGGAAAAACTGTGGGTGAAAATATCCAAGGTATTATGAAGAAAAATGAAAATGCGATCCGTGATGTAACAACACCTTTCTCAAAAACTGGTGGGATTGCCATTCTTTTTGGAAACATTGCCAAAGAAGGTTGCGTTGTAAAACGTAGTGCGGTTGCCAAAGAAATGTTAGTACACGAAGGACCAGCTCGTGTCTTTGATTCAGAAGAAGAAGCTATCGATGCCATCTATAATGGAAAAATCGTGGATGGAGATGTTGTAGTCATTCGTTACGAAGGTCCAAAAGGTGGTCCTGGTATGCGTGAAATGTTAAATCCTACTTCTGCTTTAGCTGGTATGAAATTGGATAAAACAGTTGCGTTGATTACCGATGGTCGTTTCTCTGGAGCTAGCCGTGGTGCTTCAATTGGTCACGTTTGTCCTGAAGCAGCTGTTGGTGGAGAAATTGGTTTATTAAAAGAAGGAGATATCATCAAAATTAATATTCCTGAATACTCAATTAACGCAAAAGTTAGTGAAGAAGAATTTGCAGCTCGTAAAGCAGCTTATGTTCAACCAGAACCAAAAGAAAAAGCTGGATGGTTAAAACGTTATGCACAATTAGTAGACAGCTCTGCTAAAGGTGCAGTCATGAAAAAATAATAAAAATGTTTTTGAACAGGTATTCTTTTGAATGCCTGTTTTCTTGTATACTAGAACAGTGAGGTATTTGAATATGATTAAATGTATTGCCAGTGATGTGGATGGAACATTACTTTTGGAAGGAACAAAAGAATTAAATCCAGAATATTTTGATGTGATCAAAAAATGTAAAGAAAAAGGAATCACTTTTATCTTAGCGAGTGGAAGACAATATATTAGTTTGAAAAGAACGTTTCTTCCTGTATTAAACGATGTCATTTTTATTTGTGACAATGGAGCCTATGTGAAATATCAAGAAGAAGCCTTAGCGATTCATTCCATTCCGCGAGATGTTGTAGAAGATGCCGTTGAATTCTTGCGCAAACAAGAAGATATTTACTTCCAAATTTCAACACCAAGCCATGCGTATACTGAATGTGAAGATTTAGAACTGATTGATCAGTTTGAAAAAGGATATCAAATTGATATCACACGTGTGGACAACATGTTAGAAGTGACAGATCCTGTCATTAAGATTGCAGTATACAATATTACGCAAGATGTAAGAAAACTAGCGAATATTACTAAGGATTTGTTTGAAGAAAGAGCGGATGTTGTTGTTTCAGGAGAAAAGTGGTTTGATTTTGTAGCTAAAGATATTAGTAAAGGATATTCTTTACAAGAAATCTTAGATGAAAAGGGAATAAAAAAAGAAGAATGTATGGCCTTTGGGGATAATGATAACGATATTCCTATGTTGGCTTGTGCAAAACATTCATACGCTGTTGCCACGGCTCGAAATTCTTTAAAGAAAGTAGCTTCGGCTATCTTACCAGAAGGAAAAGACGTGGTTCTTCAAAAAATAAAAGAAATCGTATAAAAAAAGGGAATCGACTTTTTCGATTCCTTTTGTATTAATTACTAAATTTATGGATACGATCTTTGACCAATTTGAATCCTGCATTCATGACTTCTTGGCGAATTTGTTCCACTTGTTGACGATCTCTTGTTTCTAATACTAAGCGTAAGAAACAGCTGTTAACGGCCATATTTGGATCGGAGTTGTCATAGCTTACGGAAATGACATTTCCTCCACATTTGGCAACAATATCGCTGACTTGTGTTAATTGTCCTGGTTTATCGACTAAAGCTACGGTAATAGTGTGTCGTCTTCCGCTCATAACCAAACCACGTGTAATAACACGGTTTAGAATATTAACGTCAATGTTTCCTCCGGAAACAACGCAGACAACTTTTTTTCCACTAATGCCTAATTTGTTGAACATCGCTGCAGCAACGGATACGGCACCAGCTCCTTCGGCTACAATTTTTTGTTTTTCCATTAATGTTAAGATGGCAGTGGCAATTTCATCATCACTTACGGTAACTACATCGTCTACGTATTTGGATACGATATCAAATGTATGAACCCCTGGTTTTTTTACGGCGATACCATCAGCAAACGTATTGACACCTGCTAATTCTGTTATTTCTTTTTGGTTGATGGATGTAAACATGCTGGCTGCATTTTCCGCTTGGACTCCAACAATTCGAATCGATGGTCTTAATGACTTAATGGCTGAAGCAACTCCGGAAATTAATCCTCCACCACCAATTGGTACAACAACGCATTCAACATCTTTTAATTGGTTTAGAATTTCTAATCCGATTGTTCCTTGTCCCGCAATCACATCTTCGTCATCAAAAGGGTGAATAAATGTCATTCCCGTTTCTTTTTGTAGTTCTAAAGCTTTATTGTACGCATCATCGTATGTGTCTTTAACCAAACAAATTTCTGCTCCATATTGACGAGTGGCTTCGACTTTGGAAATAGGAGCTCCATCTGGCATACAGATCAGGCATGGAACACCATATTTTTGAGCCGCAAGAGCAACCCCTTGCGCATGGTTTCCGGCTGAACAAGCGATAATTCCTTTGGATTTTTCTTCTTCGCTCAATTGGGAAATTTTGTAGTAAGCGCCTCTTACTTTAAAGCTCCCAGTTACTTGTAGGTTTTCTGTTTTTAAATAAATTTCATTATCACAGTGGATATTTGGCGCTAATATTAAATCTGTTTTACGCGCTACATCTTCTAATTGATAGGCAGCGTGATAAATCTTGTCTAATGTTGGCATAAAACTCTCCTTTGTTGTAGAATAGATTCCATAGGAAGTGATGAAAAATGAAAAAAGATGTAATGGATTTATTAATTAAACTTAATAGCTTAACAATTTTCAGAAATATTCTTTCACAACCTAGTATTTCTAGGTTACAACAATTTTTTAGAGTTCGTCAAGAAGGAGTTACGGAAGAGATTGTTACAGCATATAGTGAGTTTGTGTATTCGATTTATCAAGAAGACATTAACTTTAGTGCCTTGGTCTTCCGTATGGTTATGGAAGATGAAAATGTTTATGTTCGTCTAAGAGCGGCTAAAAAAGAAGTGAATCCTGTTTTGGAAAAAGCACTTGTAAACGAATTGAAGATCTTAGAAGAGATTTCGCGTTTAGAAAGTACGGATTTAATCGATGATATTAAACGCTATGCTTCTTCTTTACCAAGATGGCAAACAATGGAAATTGATTTTGTCGCAGAATACGAGCTTCGTATGATGGATATATTAAAATATGGATATGGAATGTATGCCAAATATCATATGTTCCACATTAAAAATGGAGAAATCTGTCCAATCCGTTTCCCGGATACACAACGTTTATCGGACTTAACGGATTATCAATTGGAAAGAGAACAATTGATTAAGAACACAAAAGCTTTATTAAGTGGAGTGGCTTGTTCCAATGCGTTATTATATGGTGATGCAGGAACGGGAAAATCAAGTACAGTAAAAGCTATCGTCAATGAATTTAAGGGAGAAGGGCTTCGCTTAATTGAAGTAAAAAAACAACAGTTGTATCAAATTCCAGATATTATTGAACAGCTTTCGGACAATCCGTTAAAGTTTATTTTATTTATTGATGACTTAAGTTTTACGTCAAACGATGAAAACTTTGCGGCTTTAAAATCTATCTTAGAAGGTTCTGTCAGTGCATTGGGTAACAATGTTGCGATTTATGCGACAAGCAACCGTCGTCATTTAATGAAAGAAGATTTCCAATCTAGAAAAGGGGATGACATTCATTTGAACGATACAATTCAAGAGACAATGTCTTTATCTTCTCGTTTTGGATTAACAATTATTTTTAATAAGCCTGGAAAAGACGTGTATTTACATATCGTTCATGAATTGGCACAAAAAGAAAACTTGGGTATTCCAGAAAAAGAATTGGATATAAAAGCGGAAGCTTATGCGATTCGTCATCAAGGTCGTTCCCCTCGTAGTGCAAAACAATTCATTGAATTAGTAAAGGCAGGCTTATAATATGAAAAAAATTTGGTCAATTGTATTAGGTTTTGTTCTATGTTTCGGATTGGTAGCTTGTGCAAGTTCTAAACCTGCCCAAGAAGTTCAACCAGAAATTGAAGTGGTTTCGGATTATGAAGCAACGATTGAAGTAGAAAATTATGGAACAATTAAGTGTAGATTATTAGGTGAAAAAGCACCAGAAACGGTAAAAAACTTTGTGAAGCTTTGCGATGAAAAGTTTTATGATGGAAATGCGCTACATCGTATTATAGCGGATTTTGTGATCCAAGGTGGAATGGATGCACAAGAAAATCACGATACGATTACTGGTGAATTTGAAGCAAATGGAATTGTGAATACGATTTCTCATAAACGAGGAACGATTTCTATGGCAAGAGCTATGGATTATAATGGGGCTAGTACGCAATTCTTTATTTGTCAAAGAGATTGTAGTTCTTCATTGGATGGACAATATGCAGCTTTTGGATATGTAACCGAGGGATTGGATGTAGTGGATGCGATTGTTAGTCAAGTGGCTCCAAAAGCTACTGACAACAATGGTACAATTGAAGAAAAAGATCGTCCTATTATTACTTCCATTCGTTGTACAGAAATTAAGGAATAGGTAATTTGCCTATTCTTTTTTTGTATAATAAGCAAAGTATAAGTTTAGCTTGGTATAGTGAAATAGCACAGAGATGTGTGCTACGAATAAGGAGTTGAATCGATGGAAAACATTTTCTGGAGGGGACAAACCTCTTAGAAAGGAAGAATGTAAACATGGCTTATTTAGTCATGCTCTATGCCATTCTTGTGATTACCTACAAGATTCTAACGATTAGAAAACGGTAGGAAAATCATCTGAGGTTTGATTCCCTAAACGTAGCGAAAGACGAGGCTGGCACCTCGTCTTTCTTTTTTTCTCTGAAGTTTGTTTCCCGTCTTTCGACAAGATTATTATACCTTAAAGAATAGAAATGTGAAATAAAGATTTAAATTATAAGTGGTATATAAGATGTGCTTGGTATAGTGAAAGAGCACAGAGATGTGTGCTACGAATAAGGAGTTGAATCGATGGAAAACATTTTCTGGAGGGGACAAACCTCTTAGAAAGGAAGAATGTAAACATGGCTTATTTAGTCATGCTCTATGCCATTCTTGTGATTACCTACAAGATTCTAACGATTAGAAAAAGGTAGGAAAATCATCTGAGGTTTGATTCCCTAGACGTAGCGAAAGACGAGGTGCCAGCCTCGTCTTTCTTTTTTTTCTGAAGTTTGTTTCCCGTCTTTCGACAAGATTATTATACCTTAAAGAATAGGAATTTGAAATGATTCTTAATGTAAAAATGGTATACTTATACTATATAGAGAGGTGTATGTATGTCTTTTAGAGAAGATTTTTTATGGGGAGGAGCAATCGCTGCTCACCAGGTTGAAGGTGGATATGACCGAGACGGAAAAGGATTAGGAATTGCAGATGTATTAACCGCTGGTGCCCATGGTATTCCAAGAAAGATTACCGATGGTATTCTTGAAGGGGAGTTTTATCCTAATCACGAAGCTATCCGTTTCTACGATCATTATAAGGAAGATATTGCCTTGTTTGCACAAATGGGATTTAAATGTCTTCGAACAAGTATTAACTGGCCAAGAATTTATCCAACAGGAATGGAAGAAGAGCCGAATGAAGAAGGGCTTCGTTTCTATGATGATTTGTTTGATGAACTTCATAAATATAATATAGAACCCGTTATTACTTTGGCGCATTTTGAGATTCCTTTTGCCTTAGTCGAAAAATACAATGGATTTGAATCGAGAGAAGTTGTGGATTGTTTTGTGAAATATGCTCGTACTTGTTTTGAACGATATAAGGATAAAGTAACATATTGGTTAACTTTTAACGAAATCAACAACCAGTTTATTGTAAATAATGAATTATTTCCGTTTACCAATTCGGGTGTTCGATTTAAAGAAGGGGATAATCGTCGACAAATTGTATATCAAGCCATTCATCATAATTTAATTGCGAGTGCTTTGGCTGTGAAAATTGGACATGAAATCAATCCGAATTTTAAAATTGGATGTTGTTTAGCGGAGATTCCGATTTATCCAGCCACTTGTAATCCCGACGATATTTTGTTGGCACAGCGTTTTGATCAGCTGCAATATATGTTCACCGATGTGCATTGCAAAGGACATTATCCAAATTTCATTTGGAAATATTTTAAAGATAATAACATCTCAATTGTGATGCAAGATGAAGATAAAAAAATCTTAGCCGAAGGAAAAGTCGATTATATAGGAATCACATATTATAACACTTTAACTGTGAGTGCGAGTAATACCGATAGCGATGCTTCAGGCTATGGATTTAACGATGTTGAAAATCCTTACTTACCAGTGACAAAATGGAACTGGGCGATTGATCCAAAAGGTTTTCGATATGGAATGAATTGTCTATGGGATCGTTATGAATTACCAATTTTTGTCGTAGAAAATGGATTAGGCGCTGTGGATGTCGTAGAAGAAGATGGAAGTATTCGAGATGAATATCGTATTGAATATTTGAGAAATCATATTCTAGCTATGAAACAAGCCGTTGAAGAAGATGGCATTGATGTACTAGGATATACAGTTTGGGGATGTATTGATCCAATTTCTTTTACAACCGGAGAAATGAAGAAGCGATATGGCTTCATTTATGTGGATCGTAACAACGATGGAACGGGGACATATGCTCGTCGTAAGAAGCAATCGTTTAATTGGTACAAAAAAGTGGTTGAAACAAATGGAGAAACCCTTTAAGAATGTGCTTTGTCGCATTCTTTTTATTTTTTTTCAAATATCCCCATTTCACGAATAAGTAAACGTTTACATTTTGTGAAAAGAAAACGTTTACAGAAAAATTCACAAAATTTCACATTATTTTGAGGATATCTCTTTTTTTTGTGTTCCAATTGTGATAAGTTATAAGAGATTTCGGGAAATTTCGTCCTAGAACTGTGAACGAAATGGTATTGAAAGGTGATGAATATGAGAGAAATTAAGATTACTGAAACAGTTTTACGTGATGCGCAACAATCATTAATCGCAACACGCATGCCTCGTTCTGATTTTGAAGAAATCTTAGAAACAATGGACAAGGCAGGTTACTACTCTTTAGAATGTTGGGGAGGAGCTACATTTGACTCATGTCTTCGTTATTTAGATGAAGATCCATGGGAAAGATTACGTTTTATTCGTTCTAAATGTCCTAACACTAAATTACAAATGTTACTTCGTGGACAAAACTTATTAGGATACCACCACTACTCAGACGATACAGTTAGAGCCTTTGTAAGAAAATCTGTAGAAAATGGTATCGACATCATTCGTATTTTTGATGCATTAAACGACTACACAAACATCAAAACAGCTGTTGATGAATGTATTAAAGCTGGTGGTCATGCACAAGGTACAATTTGTTACACAACAAGCCCAATTCACACATTAGAAAAAATGGTTGAATTAGGAAAAGAATTAGAAGCTATGGGATGTCACTCAATCTGTGTAAAAGACATGGCTGGAATCATGACTCCTCAAAAAGCTTACGATTTAATTTCTGCGTTAAAGAAAGAAGTTACTTTACCAATCGTATTACACACACACGCTACAACTGGTATGTCACAAATGACTTACTTAAAAGCCGTAGAAGCTGGTGTTGATGTAATCGACTGTGCTATTTCACAAATGTCAGGTGGAACAAGCCAACCTGCTACAGAATCTACAGTTTTCGCATTACAAGAAATGGGATACGAAATTAACTTAGATACTAAAGTATTAAAAACTATCAACGATCACTTCGCTCCAGTGAAGAAAAAATTCTTAGAAAATGGATTATTAAACCCTACAGTATTAGGAACTAGCGTTGACGGATTACACTACCAAGTACCTGGTGGTATGTTATCAAACTTAATTGCACAATTAACTGCACAAAACGCTATGGATCGTTTCGAAGAATGTTTAATTGAAACACCAAAAGTACGTGCTGACTTAGGATATCCACCACTAGTAACTCCAATGAGCCAAATGGTTGGTGTACAAGCTGTACAAAACGTATTATTAGGAGAACGTTACAAAAACATTGGTAAAGAAGTAAAAGCGTACATCCGTGGAGAATATGGAAAAGCGCCTGGAACTATCGATGCCGATTTAGCTGCAAAAGCATTAAACGGAGAAGCACCTATCCAAGGTCGTTATGCGGAAACATTAGAAAATGAAATGGAAAACGCAAAAGAAGAATTAGCACAAATCGCTAATGGACGTTACGCTAACTCTGTAGAAAATGTATTATCTTATACATTATTCTCTGCTCAAGCTAAAAAATTCTTTGAAGATCAAGAAGAAAAGAGAATTAATAAAATCAGCTTCAACTATACAATTAGAAAGGTTGATTAATTATGGAATTAGAAATTATTGATGGATTAAAGATTGCGGTATACGGTTTTATCACTGTATTTATCGTATTGGCGACTTTAATGTTAATCATCAATGTCTTAGGAAAAATTGTAGCTTCTTTAGAAAAGAAAGAAGAAGTTGCAGCACCTGCTCCTGTTGCTTCCGCTGCGCCAGCAGTTGAAGAAGAAAAATTGGATTTACCAGTGGAATACGTTGGTACATTACAATTGATTGATGTTGATGAAAAAACAGCTGCTTGTATTATGGCTATTGTTAGCGAACAAACACAAATTCCGCTAGAAAACTTGATTTTCAAACGTATTGAATTAATTGAGGAAGGAGAGTAATTATGAAATACATCGTTACATTAAACGGTAATCAATATGAAGTTGAAGTAGAAGAAGGAAAAGCTACTGCTAATTATATTGGACAAGTTCAAGAAACAGCTCCAGTAGCACCTGTTGCTGCTCCAGTTGCTGCAGCTCCTGCTGCCGCTGCCCCTGCTGCTGCTCCAGCAATGGCTGGTGTAGGAACTCCAATTAACGCACCAATGCCAGGAACTATCTTAAAAGTAAATGTGCACTCTGGTGATAAAGTTAAAGCTGGGGATATCTTATTTGTATTAGAAGCTATGAAAATGGAAAATGAAATTGTTGCTCCACAAGATGGAACAATTACATCTGTTTGTGTATCTACTGGAGATTCAGTTCAAACTGATGGTATCTTAGCTTCCATTCAGTAGAATGAGGTGAAGATATGGAAAATATTTCATTTTTCGGTGTACTTGGTAAGATTTTAGGAGAATCTGGATTTGCTGGATTCTTATCCGATCCTAGACAATTAATCATGATCATCTTAGGTTGTGTATTATTGTACATGGGAATCGTTAAAAAATTCGAACCATTACTATTAGTACCAATCGCAATCGGTATTTTATTCGTAAACTTCCCAAATACAGGAATCATGAATGAGCCAAATGCCGAAGCACACAGCGTTGGATTTATGTGGGTATTATACCAAGGGGTACAATATGCCGTTTACCCATCGATCATCTTCATGGGAATTGGGGCAATGACAGACTTTGGACCATTGATTTCACGTCCATCATCCTTATTATTAGGGGCTGCTGCTCAATTTGGGATTTTTACAGCGTTCTTATTAGCCTTAGTATTAGGATTTGCTCCAAACGCAGCTGCTGCCATTGGGGTAATCGGGGGAGCCGATGGACCAACATCGATCTTAGTTGCATCAAAATTAGCGCCTGAATATTTACCAGCTATTGCAATCGCTGCATATTCATATATGGCATTAATTCCTATGATTCAACCTCCACTAATGAAATTATTAACAACAGAAGAAGAACGTAAAATTGAAATGAAACAAGCTCGTACAGTTTCTAAAACTGAAAAAATCATTTTCCCAATTGCCGTTATGATCTTTGTTGTATTATTAATTCCAGATACAGCACCATTAATTGGTATGTTGATGTTAGGTAACTTATTCAAAGAATGTATGGTTACAGATCGTTTAAGCGATACTGCACAAAATGCATTAATGAATATCGTTACTATCGCATTAGGATTATCTGTAGGATGTAAAGCTAGTGCAGCTACATTCTTATCATTCGATACAATTAAAATTATCGTTTTAGGATTATTAGCATTTATGTTAAGTACAGCTGGTGGATTGATCTTCGGAAAAATCTTATGCAAAGTGACTGGTGGAAAAATTAACCCATTAATCGGTTCTGCTGGTGTATCTGCCGTACCAATGGCTGCTCGTGTTGCACAAGTTGAAGGACAAAAAGCTAACCCTAAAAACTTCTTATTAATGCACGCTATGGGTCCAAACGTTGCCGGAGTAATCGGTTCTGCCGTTGCTGCTGGATTTATGTTAAAGATCTTTGGAATGTAAGACTAAAGAAAAAAGGTTTTCGATTACGAAAGCCTTTTTTTCTATGAATTTGACAATACTCTAAATATCCAATAGAATTTTTTGTGAGATTAGGAGTTTAGAACTATGAAACAAAAACTAAAGAAATATGTCCGAACACTTTTAAATTTTGTTCCTCGATTATTTGGGGGCTTAGGAATAAAAAATAAAGAAAAATCAAATCCTTTAGAAAAAGTAGGGATTGCCGCGATTGTAAAAAATGAAGCGGAATATATTGAAGAATGGGTATTGTACCATTTAACTATTGGTTTTGATGAAATTGTTTTGTATGACAATGGAAGCGAAGACAATTCGAAAGAAATTTTAGAACCATATGTAAAAGCGGGAAAGGTTCGTATTATTGATTATCCTGGTATGGGGAAACAATTGGAAGTGTATAACTATGCCATTCAGCAATTAAAAAACGAATTCAAGTATTTAGCCTTTATCGATGCCGATGAGTTTTTATTACCAATGCATGGGGAGAGTATTAAATCCCTACTAGATAAAATGTTCTTTGATGAAAAAGTTGGTGGTTTAGCCATTAACTGGAAAATGTTTGGATCTTCTGGATTGGAAGAAAAACCAGAAGGTGGTGTGTTAAAGAACTTTTTATATTGTGCCAATAAGAAGGATGTTGGAAACGAATGTATCAAATCCATTGTGAATCCAAGAAAAGTATTTGCCTATCAGCATCCGCATTTTCCAACATATTATTATGGATATAAATCGTACGATGAAAATAAACAAGTTGTTTCTAGCTGGAAAAACTATATAGAACCAGAAGTGTTACGAATAAACCATTATTTTACCAAATCCAAAGCGGAATGGATTAAAAGACGAGGAATGCCTAGAGTCGATAGTAAGGTGGCGAAATATAGAACCTTAGACGAATTCTATGCCCACGACAACAACGATCAATACGACGATAAAATTTTAGTGTACCTACCAAAAATGGAAGAGTTAAAAACGAAGATGAATTCTTAAACGATTCATCTTTTCTTTTGTTTTCTTTTTCAAAACAAACGCCTATAATGATTCCATGCACACACAAAGATACGAGATTTTAGAATATGTAAAAGAAAAGTATGGAACGGAACCAGACTATTTATTTGAGAAAGATCCAGGACATGCGATTTTGCGACATCCAGAAAAGAAAGGGAAAAGAAAATGGTATGGTCTCATTCTCGATGTTCCTTGGAAAGCTCTTCATATCCAAAAAGATGGGTATGTGGATATCTTAAATGTAAAGGCAAGTCCAGATATGGTGGAATTTTTAAAACATCAAGATGGATTTCTACCAGCCTACCATATGAACAAGAACCATTGGATATCTATTGTGTTAGACGATGTCGTTCCGTTCGATATTATTATGAAATGTTTAGACGAAAGCTATTATTTGACAAAATAAAGGGGAGTTATGAATGAAAAAGGGGAAGATATATATTCAAGGATTGGATGGAATCCGTGCTCTAGCCATAATAGGTGTAACATTGTTCCATCTTTTTCCAAATGTGATAAAGGGTGGCTATTTAGGGGTGTCCTTATTTTTTGTGCTCACAGGCTTTTTACTAGCCGTTACCAGTAAAAAAGAATTTCACCTATTCAAATATTTCAAAAAGCGAATCGTGCGTATTTATCCTGCATTATTTATCGTCGTGTTTATAAGTTTAGGGGTGTTGTTCTTTGTTTCGCCCAATTCTTTATCCGGAATGAAACAAGAAGTCGCTTCAATTTTCTTAGGCTACAACAACTGGTGGCAAATTGGTCAAAATGCAGATTATTTTTCACGCATTTCCAATGCATCCCCATTTACCCACTTTTGGTATTTAGGAATTGAACTACAATATTATTTAATATGGCCAATTATATTCTTAATCTATAAAATGGCAAAAAAAGCAGGCCATCCAAGTTTAAATATTGCCATCTTGTCCGTGTTGACAATGATGTCCATGATGCTCATGCCCTTGTTGTACAAAGAAGGAATGGATGTAACACCGCTATATTATGGAACGCATACTCGAGTGTATGCTCTATTATTAGGCTCTCTTTTAGGCTTTTGTTTCAAAAATAAGAAAAAAGAATGTTCGATATTCCAAAAGAGCATTTCGATTATTCTCTTTGTTTTCTTATGTATTGTCACTTGCTTCGCATACGTATATTTAGATGGGCAAAGCCCTTTCTTATACAAAGGTGGAATGATTGCGATGACTTTTGTCTTCGTTCTTCTAATTTATTTAGTCAGTCTGCCTTCTTTTCTAATGGGAAAATGGTTAGATAATCGTGTGTTGAAATGGATTGGTAAACATAGTTATGCCATTTTCTTATGGCAATATCCTGTTCTATTTATTTTTTCAAAACTAGGATTACACGAGTTCTATTGGAAATTTGTTCAATTGTTCGTGATAGTTCTTCTTGCACTATTTGTCGATTACATCGTGAATGGAAAACAATCTTCCAAACTATTATGGTATAGTGCTTCTTTGTGTACTGTGATTTGTATGAGCTTTGGAGGCTAATAAACAGATTCTTAATACTTATAAATATGTATAAATAAAATTTAATATAATTATAAATATATGGTATAATTATATTGAAAGAAGTGATACATAATATGAAGAAATATTATTCAATCCATGAGTTTTCTAAGATACTTAGTGTTACTCCTCAGACTCTTC
>JAUNDJ010000145.1 GCA_030526175.1 Bacillota bacterium | reverse complement strand
CATGGCTAAATCAGAACAATTATCTGTATTAGGTAAAGCTGCTATCGGTCCTGGATTATTCAACATCAACGAACCAATTATCTTCGGTGTGCCAATTATGTATAACCCTGCATTAATTATCCCATTCATTTGCGCACCAACAATTACTTCAATCGTAGTATTATTATTATTGAAATCAGGAATTTTCCCACCAATCATCGCAGAAGTACCATGGTGTACTCCAATCGGTCTTGGAGCATTCTTAGGAACTGCATCATTCATGGGTGTTGTATTATCATTAATCGGATTCGCATTGGATTTAGCTATTTACTTCCCATTCCTTGTTAAGTATGACAAAGAATTAGTAAAACAAGAAGCTGAAATGAATGCTGCTCAATAGTATAATCAAGAATAATTAATAATAATTTGAAAGAGAGGAAAACTTCCTCTCTTTTTTTGCAAATGGAGCCCATATTGTTTATAATTATGCTAGGTGATACGTATGAAAAAATTAATAATTGCTTTGTTTTGTTTAGGGTTAGTTGCCTGTTCTTCTAAACAAATTGAGGCGGAAAATGTGGAATCCAAACACAAAATTGGTGAAATTATTGAATTTGGTCAATATGAACAAGATGGAAATGTTGAAAACGGAAAAGAGAATATTGAATGGATTGTTATTAATGATGAGGATGGGAAACTGACTTTGTTTTCGAAAAACGTGTTAGAACTACAAACCATTTTACCAATGAATAATGATTCTTCCTTTTTTGATAATACATGGAAAAATGGATCGGAGCGATATTGGTTAAATAATGATTTCTTAGATTCTTCTTTTAGTGAAAAAGAAAAGAAAAAAATGGAAAAAAGAGACTTGGACAATCAAGAATATTCTTTTAAAAAGAAAAATGGAACTCTTGTTCAAATTCCTGAAGATGCGTCAACATCTGATTATGTTTATACATTAAGTGTGAAAGAATTTGAGGAATTTGTTGGAAAAAATGATTTTCGTTCGATTGTATTAACGGATTCGGTTCGTTCTCAGCTTTCTTATATAAACAATCCAGTCTTGGTATATAGTTTGCGTTCTAGAAATAGTGAAACAAATTATCCGATCATTGTTACAGAAGATGGTTCATTAAATACTTGTGTACCAGGTACACCTGGATTGGTTATTGGAATCCGACCTGTCATCACAATAAAATCGAATTAAATACGGAAAGGGATGATCCCTTTCTTATATTTTACATAAAGGAGATGAAAAATATATGGAATCTGCAGCTAAAGGAATGAGTAGTTACCTTTCCAATCCGGTTGTTCGAAAACTTCAACAAAAAACGGAGTCGCTATCTGGTAGCAGTCCAAATGTTGCTTCTTTTGCTGGTGTCACAAGAAAAACTTTATACTTTTTAGGAATATTTTTGGTTGGTATACTTTCTTATTTCTTAATACATTCTTATTTTATTCATGTAGCTGGAAAAGAGATATTAATTAATATTTCTGAAACTTCGAAAATATTTAATTTACATATTGTTTCACAAGAACTATTACTATTTTTGGCTGTATCCATTATTAGTATTTTCTTTCCCTTATTAGCCTGGATCATTCGCCCTTTGATTCCTGTGGTGGGAACTTTCTATTCCTTAGCGCAAGGATATATGATTGGTTTTCTAGTTGGAAATTTTCATAAAGAATATCAATGGATAGGTTTTGTAGCTTTTGGAGTAACATTCATATTATTACTAATTATGCTTGTACTATACGATACTGGATTTGCCCGAGGAAATAAAAAGATTCTTTCTGTCTTATCCATAATATTCTTAACAAGTCTAATCCTTTCGGCTCTTGGTTTTGTTGCTTACATAATTCCTTGGACAAAACCTTATGTAGGAATATTGGACACATTTTTGAAAGCGCCGATTATTAGTTTGGTTTTATGTTGTTTAGGAATACTCGTGGCAACTTTATTTTTACTTGTGGATTTTAATGTAATAGAAAATTGTATAGCCAATCAGATGCCAAAGAAAATGGAATGGATGGCAGCATGGGGATTGTCATATACACTTATTTATATTTATTTTAAAGTATTTCGCTTGTGCATGCGATTCATATCAATAAAGAAGGGGTAAAAGTATGGAGACTTCAACAAATGTTTTGGCTGGATTAATCGTCTATTTTGGAGCTGTTTTCATTAGTTTGGGAATTCGTTTTCTTTTTAAAATTATTGGACTTTGGAAAATGTTTTCAAAAGCCAATGAGAAAGGGTGGAAAGCATTAGTTCCTGTATATAATGAGTATATTTTACACAGTCTAGTCTGGGACACAAAGTATTTTTGGATTAAAATAGGCGCTACAATCACTATTACGATTTTAGAAGGATTGGTAAGCGGGATGCAAACGAATGTTGCGAGTTCCATCATTTTGTTAATGGCTTTTATTTTTGCGATAATGGTGCTTGTTCTTAATTGGAAATATGCCATGAATACAGCCCAGGCTTATGGAAAAGGAAAATGGTTTGGAGTTGGTATGTTTTTTGTTCCAGCGATTTTCCGTATTATTATCGGATTGGATTCCTCTTCCTATCAAGGGAAAAAAAGAAACTGTCATTTCTGACAGTTTTTTTAATTTACCAGTTGTACAAAACATTGTTTTTGCCATCTTAAGAATTTGAAAGAAAAGATGACAATTTTGTTGATAAGGGTTAAGACAAACAATGTCTTCTTTACAACTTTTATATGGTAAGAAGTACTCCTGACTTCGCAAACATTTTATCATAATCTAGATTATCTAACAATTATTGTGTCTTATTTTTTTAGAAATAGTAGTAGAAATTAATGTTAAAAAGGAAATAAATCCCTATAAAAATATAAGAAATATTGCTAATTCCCTTTAAAAATGGCTTTTAGAGTGCTATAATTGGGAAGTTAATGAATAAAAGGAGATATAAAGAGTATGGGTAGAGCGCATGAAGTACGTGCAGCTTCAATGGCTAAAACAGCTGCTGCAAAATCAAAATTATATGGTCGTTACGGAAAAGAAATTTTTATTGCTGCAAAAAATGGTGAACCAGATCCAGATATGAACTTAGCTTTAAGAGCTAAAATCAAAGAAGCAAAATCTAACCAAGTACCTGCTGACGTTATCAAAAGAGCAATCGAACGTGCAAAAGGTGGAGAAAACGTTAACTATAATGAATTACGTTATGAAGGATTCGGACCTGGAAGTGTAACAGTAATCGTTGACTGTTTAACAGATAATACAAATAGAACTTACACAGATGTAAGAAATGCATTCAATAAATCAAAAGGATGTAAAATTGGTGGATCTGGAGCTGTTTCATTTGGATACCAACGTTTAGGTGTATTCAGTTTTGAAAGCACAATGGGTGAAGAAGAAATGTTCGACTTATTATTAATGGAAGAAGTTGACGTTGCGGATATCGCTTATGACGAAGGATATTTTGATGTAAAAGTAAATCCATCAGATTTCGCAAAAGCACAAGAAGTATTAGAAGCAAACATCGAAGGTGTTCAATTTGATGCTTGTGAAGTAAGCATGGTTGCGGATGAAATGGTTACTTTAACAGATGCAGAAGAAATCGCAGCTTATAATAAATTAATGACAATGTTAGAAGATTGCGACGATGTAAACAAAGTTTACACAAATGCGATTATTGAAGGATAATTCAAACAGATAGGCTCTTTCTTAGGAAAGAGCTTTTTTCTTAAAATTGAGGGATACTATCGTATCAAAAGAGGCTAATAAAAAGATTCTTAATACTTATAAATATGTATAAATTAAATTTAATATAATTATAAATATATGGTATAATTAT
>JAUNDJ010000031.1 GCA_030526175.1 Bacillota bacterium | reverse complement strand
AACATCGTGGTGTATTAACGGGTTCGTTTATTACGGATATGAAGATTTCTTTGGTCGCTGGAAAAGCACACTTAAAACACACAGAAGGTGGCGATTTTAGACAAGCGACATATCGTGCGATTCGCCAAGGTTTGAAGATGACAGAATCACAATTGTTGGAACCCTATTACACTTTTGTCCTTGAATTGGAAAGCGACAATTTGGGAAAAGCCTTATTTGACTTAGAAAGTAAGCATTGTGAAGTGCAGATTGAAGATTTGATGAATGGATGGATGCGTATCAAAGGTATTGGACCAGTTCGTCTACTTCAAAATTATCAAAACGAAGTTATTGCACTAACAAAAGGAAAAGGGAAATATACTTGTTCTCTAGATGGATATTATCCTTGTAAAGACGCTGCGCAAATTATTGAAGAAATCGGTTATGACAGTGAGCACGACTTTAGAAATCCAACTGGTTCTGTATTTTGTGAACACGGTTCGGGCTTCTATGTTCCTTACGATGAAGTCATGGAACATATGCACATTCAATTAAAAAGCGAAAACAATACTTCATCCTTACAAGCTCGAAAATATACGATTAATGAAGAAGAATTGAAACGTGTTTTCAATATGATTAACGGGCAAAATAAGAGTGCAGAAAAAGAGAAACAGAAGAAATTTAAAGAAAAAGACAAAAAGAAAATTGAAATGAAGACGGATGAAAAAGTAAATATCGTTCCCAAACGCCCGACAATGTTGGTCGTCGATGGATATAATATGATTTTTTCATGGTCCGAATTTACAGAACTTCGAAATAACATTTCTTCAGCGCGAGATCGTCTAATTGATATATTAACAAACTATATCGGCTATAAGAATTACCAACTTTTATTAGTGTTTGATGGATATCGCGTGAAAGATAATATCGGTGAAGAATCGAAAAAAGGCTCGGTAAAAATAGTCTATACAAAACATAATCAAACGGCAGATTCTTATATTGAAAAAGCCGTTCGGGATTTAAAAAAGGAATATAACTTATTGGTTGCCACAAGCGATGGATTAATTCAAAATGCGATTCTTGCCCAAGGAGCAAGACGAATGAGTGCTCGTGAACTCGAAGGATCTGTTCGTAGTGCAAATATGATGATTCGAAAAAAAATGTCGTTCTAGGACGACATTTTCTTTTGTCTAAAAAAGCTCCAGACTCCAACTCCAGTAATAATTGTATATCCTACTACACTCCAAATATCCGGAATCTGTCCTAACACAAAGAATCCCAAGGCTGCTGAAAATACAATTTGTGTATAATCGTATACGGAAATTTCTTTGGCTGGAGCAAATTTATATGCGAAAGTGATACAAAATTGTCCACCAGCTGCACTAAGTCCAGCTAATAATAATGTTACTACTTGCACAGTACTCATAGGTGTATAGTTTAATACAATCCATGGTAATACCACTACACTAGAAAAAGTTGAAAAGAAAAATACAATTTTAGGACCAGCAACACCTTGTTTTCCTAACTGACGTACACAAGTATAAGCAATCCCAGCTCCCAATGCCCCTAAGATGGCAATTAACGAAGCTGCATTGCTTAAAAAATCAGCGGATGGCTTGATGACAAATAAAGCACCTAAAAAAGCAATGAATACTGATATTTTTTGTACATTATTTGCCTTCTCTTTTAGAAACAGCGAAGAGAAAACTATGACAAAAAACGGCGATAATTTATTCAACATAGAAGCATCGCTGACCACTAAATGGTCCACTGCATAAAAATTACAAAGAATACCTAAGGTTCCAAAGGTAGAACGAAGAATCAACATGGGAAGATCCTTTTTCTCATACGAAATATCTTCCTTATTTTTTAGTAAAATTATCAGGGCAAATAGAGCAGCCACTATATTTCTAAAAAAACTCTTCTGTATCGAAGGGATATCTCCGGATAGACGAACAAAAATGTTCATAAGAGAAAAAAAGAAAGCAGATCCCATGATACAAAACATACCTTTTCTAATTTGACTCATAATACACTTCCTCTCTTGCCGTATTAGTATACACCAAAAAGAAAAAAAGTGCCGAGGCACTTTTAGATTTCAAATCCAATAACAAAGCCATTTCTTTCTACATAGTAGCTGCATAAAATGGTTGTTTCATTTGTACTAATATTCGCATTAGGATATTTTTCTAATAAAGATTCTTTGATTTTATTCACAATAGAGTCATCGTCTGTATAACTAATACGAACATTTCCTCCTTGATATCCCATTTCGATCATTTTCTCAACCATAAAACGAACGAGTTTTTTTGTTCCTCGAGTTTTTCCACAAACTTCCACTTCCCCTTTAGGACTGGCAATCGCCGATACTCGAATTCCCAATACGCTTGTTGCTCCCGCTACTACCTTAGGAACACGACCATTCATAGCCATAGTATGTAAAGATCCTAGTGAAAATAATAAATGTGTTGATTTAATATACGCTTCCCCTTTTTCCACGACTTCTTCAAAAGACAAGCCTTGTTTATCCCATTCAATCAATCGATCCATGATTAATGCCATTTTGGGTCCTGTCGCTAATGAATCAAAAATATGAATTTTCGCATTTGGATGATCTTCCAAATACATTTCTTTGGCCAAACGAGCCGAATTATTTGTTCCTGACAAAGCACTAGTCAAAGTAACGACATATACCACATCGGCATTGTCAAAAGCGTTAATCCAAGCTTGTAAAGATGGACAAGCACTTTTCGATGCTTCATGAGCCGCATCTAATGCATCTAAAAAAGCATTTTTATCGGTTCCAGGTTCATCTTTAAAATCTTTATCTGTGACAGATACGATTAGAGGTACTGTCGTGTAATTTACCCCTTCTCTCACGTAAATATCGCATGATGAATCCGATACAAATCTAGCAACCATATTATGGGTCCTCCAATTCTAATGTAATATCTTATAATAATAGTAATACGAATATTCTATAAAATCAACGAATCTAGTTTTGAAAACTAGATAGGTATTTTAGTATAGGAAACAAGATATGAAAATGATATACTTGTCGTAGCGAAAAAACGCTTTAAAAAAATATATTACCTTCCAATAGAAAGTGAGAATATGAATATATGTCAGAAGAAATTTTAGAAACCAATCGTAATGACAAAGAACCCGAAGCGAAAGAAACTGTAACCGGTTTTTTAGAAGTATTAGCCGATGGATATGGTTTTATTCGTAATGAAAACTATTTGTCTTCCCCAAACGATGTGTATGTAGCCCAATCGCAAATTAATCGTTTTCGCCTAAAAACTGGTGATTTTTTAACTGGATTGGTACGTGAACCAAAAGGAACCGAACGATTACGAACATTATGTTTCATCAATGAAATCAATGGATACGACATTGCCACAGCTTTAAAAAGAAAGAAATTTGAAACATTAACACCTATTTTCCCAAATGAAAAAATCGTTTTAGAACAACCTAATAAATTAGCAATGCGTATTATTGATCTTCTAGCTCCAATTGGAAAAGGTCAACGTGGAATCATCGTATCTCCTCCAAAAGCCGGAAAAACTACCTTATTAAAAGATATCGCTCTTTCTGTCAAAGAAAACAATCCAGATATCCATATGTTAGTCCTTCTTGTGGATGAACGACCAGAAGAAGTAACGGATTTTAAAGAAGCCGTAGAAGGAAACAATGTGGAAGTTTTATATTCCACATTTGATGAAACACCTGAAAGACATATTAAAGTAGCCGAGATGGTAATTGAACGAGCAAAACGTCTGGTGGAACATGGACAAGATGTCATGATTTTATTAGACAGTTTAACTCGTTTGGCTAGAGCCTATAACCTAACTTGTTCTCCTAGCGGTCGTACTTTATCCGGTGGTTTAGATCCAAATTCTTTCTATATGCCAAAGCGATTTTTTGGAGCGGCTCGAAACATTCGGGAAGGTGGTTCGCTTGCGATTCTGGCAACAGCTCTTGTTGATACCGGATCAAGAATGGATGATGTGATCTATGAAGAATTCAAAGGAACTGGAAATATGGAATTAACACTTTCTCGTAATCTACAAGAACGTCGTATATTCCCAGCTATCGATATTCCTAAATCTGGAACTCGTAAAGAAGATTTATTATTAAATCCAAAAGAATATCGCGTGAATCACTATATTCACCAATCCTTGATTGGAAATCGAGCACACGAAGCTTTAGACGATTTGTTTAGAGTCTTCCATCAATTTAAAACCAACCAAGAACTTGTCGAATTTTTAGATAGAAGCACAGAAAAGAAATAGACTGAAAAGTCTATTTTCTGTTTGTTTAGAGAGGAATTTGTTTTATGTTGTTTCCTAGTGAAATATTTTTATTTCTATTCTTGCCCATTGTCACACTTCTTTATTATGGAGTTTTTATTCGCAACCAAAAGGCTAAGAACTTATTTTTATTTGTTGCGAGTTTATTATTCTATGCCTATGGAGAACCTGTTTATGTATTTTTAATGTTGTTTATGATCTTTCTTCATTATGGATTTGGGTTGTTGGTGAACCATTCTACAAACTGGAAAAAAGGTATACTTTTTCTGATGGTTATTGTTGATGTGTGTTTATTAGGATATTTCAAATATGCCGATTTTCTAATTTCTATTGTCAATGGTATTTTTAGCACAAGTTTTCCACTCCTTCATGTCGCCTTACCCATTGGAATCTCCTTTTTCACTTTTCAAGCCATCTCGTATGTAGTCGATGTTTATCGTGGGAAAGGTGAAGTACAAACGAATTTTTTAAATGTTGGTCTCTATATTGCACTTTTTCCACAGCTGATTGCCGGTCCAATTGTTCGTTATGAAACGATTGCTTACGAAATCGAACATCGCAAAGAAAACCTAACGGATTTTTCTCAGGGGGTAACTCGTTTTATTGTTGGTTTGGCAAAAAAAGTGTTACTAGCAAACCAGTTCGCAATTGTAGCCGATGCCGTTTTTAATGGATTTAGAGATGCTTCACCAACTTCTTTATCTTTATTTTGGTTAGGAGCTATCTCGTATACCTTGCAGATTTATTTTGACTTTTGGGGTTATTCCGATATGGCCATTGGATTAGGAAGAATGTTTGGGTTTCATTTCTTAGAAAACTTTAAAAACCCTTATATTGCGACGAGCATTTCTGATTTTTGGCGAAGATGGCACATTTCTTTACAAACCTGGTTTCGCGACTATGTTTACATTCCATTAGGTGGTTCGAGGGTTCAATCTAAAATTCGACTATTTTTTAATATCTTTGTCGTATGGTTCTTAACCGGTATTTGGCATGGTGCCAATTGGACATTTATCACTTGGGGAATGATGTATTTTGTATTGTTGATGATAGAAAAAAATACCTCCATTTTGAATAAATTAAAAAATTATAGTTATCTATACACTATGTTTTTTGTGATTATTGGTTGGGTAATTTTCCGAAGTGAGACCTTATCGTTAGCCTTTTCATATATACTTGGTTTATTCGGTATTGGAGCCCAAGGAATTATCGACCCAATTTTTATCCAGTATCTTCGTCAATACGCTATTTATTACGTAGCAGGTATTACATATTGCTTACCTATGATGAGTAATATTGATCGGATGTGTAAAGATCATTTTATTTATGATGCTCTATATATAGCTTTCATACTTAGTATATTTGGTTTGAGTATTGTCTACATTTTCAACAATGCATACAATCCTTTTATTTATTTTAATTTCTAGAAAGGAGATTATATGAGGGAACATATTATTACTTTGGTATTTTGTATCACCATCCTTTCTATCACCATCTCAACCTTCTTTAACATGGTACAGAATACATCTGAAAAAACAGACTTACAAAAAAAGATGGAAATCGAACGAAAAGAAGACGACAAAGACTTGCTCCAAGTATTTTCAGACAATTTGGCCGGAAAAGAAGAAGGTGCAAAACTTGCTTCTTCTATATCAAAAGCTACTAGTGGTATGACCTACATTGAATCGACACAAGTTTTATTAGGAAAGGATGATTGGCTTTTCTACAAAAGAGAAGACGATGGAAACCCATTGGGAGATTACGAAGGGGCTTTTCGCTACACTGAAGAAGAACTTCTTACTTTTTCGCAAAAACTAGAAAGAGATCAAGAAATATTTAATTCTTTAGGATGTGAATTCCTTGTATTAACCGCTCCGAATAAATCCAATGTATATTTTGAATATATGCCAGATACCATACCTAGACAAAGCAACCTTTCTAGTGTCGATCAGTTGTTCGATTATCTTCAAACAAATTCATCGATTCGTGCCATCAACACAAAACCTGCTCTGATTCAAGCAAAAGATTTAGGACAAGTGTATTATTCTACGGATACTCATTTTAATCGACAAGGTGCTTTCATAGCTGTACAAGAATTGTTCAAGACTATTGAAGGAAGAGAAGGACAACCTTTTTCTAGCGCTAGATTTACAGTGACGAATGAACACTTTAGTGGAGATTTAGCAACCTTAGCAAATATGAACGATATATTTCAAAATGATACATTTTATGAATTTGATCCAACAAGTGTAGATCTTTCCTTTGTGAGCGATAAAAAAGTCTTAATTATTGGAGATTCTTTTGGCGAAGCCATGTATCCTGTTCTAGCTCACTATTTTCAAGATGTACATTTCCATCACGTACTTCAATTCACTACCGATATGATTGCTGAATATCAACCAGATATTGTTGTTTGGGAAGTTGTAGAAAGACAAGCGCAACGATATCTTGAAGTTAACTTGTGGGAGTAATAGTGATACAATTGTACTAGAATAAGAAAGAGGTATTTTATGAAAATTGATCACAAGAATCAGGAATTCCAAGCATTCCCTAATTTTAAAGGTGGGGATGGTCAATTAAACGCAAAAATGTTTTTTGATGGAAAATGTCGTATTTTATCCGGTGAACTTCCTGCCGGTTCTAACATCGGAATGCATACACACGAAGGAAATAGTGAAATCATTTTTGTACTAGAAGGAACTGGAACAGTTATCTGTGATGGTGAAACAGAAATTGTTGAAGCTGGAAATTGCCACTATTGTCCAGAAGGAAGCACGCATTCTTTCCGTAACGATACAGACTCAACTATACGTTTCTTAGCTGTTGTACCTGAACATCATTTGTAGAAAAAAAAGAAGCAACCAAGATTTGGTTGCCTTTTTTTATCCTTCTAAATCCTCAATGTGACTTTCAATGATCGCATACACTTTACTACTTAACGCATCTACCGAAAGATCTTGATACTCTTCATAAGTTATAGGTTTTTCATAAGTAATGGATAATGTTTTAATATTAACGTCTTTGCGGTCTAAACAATAAGCGCCATTAATTGTGATTGGTACAATTGTAGCTTTTGACATAACCGCAGCTTTTAAAGAATTCTTTTTAAAAGGGTTCATCTCGTCCCCTTTTGATCGAGTTCCTTCTGGAAAGATCAAAACGTTTTGTTTGCGTTTAATAAAGCGCATCGTTTCACGAAGCATACGAATGTTTCCTTCGCGCGTCTCACGATCAAAATGGATTGTCTCAATATTCTGTGCCCATTGTCCTAAAACAGGTATGGATTCATTCTCCACTTTAGAAATGAAATGCATTGGCAAAGGAGAAGACGCACAAATTAAAGCTGGATCTAAAGTACCTTGATGATTACACACAAAGAATACTCCTGATAATCCATTTAAATTTTCAAGACCCTTTACTTGTAAAGGATATCCCAAAGCTTTTATCACTTTTCTTGCGTATGCTTGAGAAGCAAAATAATTTTCTACGAAATTCTTTTTCTTCCCCTTCGAACACTCCATCATCATTGATGGTAACAATAATCCACATCTCAATATAGGAAGCACTTTCATATTAATCTCCTAAAGCACACATGATTTCACCTTTAGCAGCAATTTTTCCTTCGACAGTTGCTTCTACGTCCGCAAAGTAAATTCCTGCTCTTTGGTTGGTGAATTTAACTTTTAATGTCATGACATCTCCAGGAATGACTTGTCTTTTGAAACGCATTTTATTGATACCAGCAAAGAAACCAATTTTTCCTTTGTTTTCTTCTTTGCTTAGTAGCATAACGCATCCAGTTTGTGCCAAAGCTTCTACAATTAATACACCTGGCATTACGTGTTTTTGTGGAAAGTGACCTAAGAATTGCATCTCATTGGCTGTAACGCACTTTGTTCCAACTACACTTGTTTCATCCATTTCTTCAATTCGATCGACTAAAAGGAATGGATAACGGTGAGGAATGATTTCTTGAATTTGATTTGAATTTAAAATCATATCTTACTCCTCTACTTTCTTAAAGATCAATGATGCATTGTGTCCACCAAATCCTAATGAATTTGACATAACATATTTTAATTCGCATTGACGATTTTCATTTGGAACGATATCTAAATCACAGTTTTCGTCTGCATTTTCATAATGTAATGTACATGGTACTGTATTATTTTCAATGGCTTTTAAACAAATAACTGCTTCAATCGCTCCAGAAGCACCTAATAAGTGTCCTGTAAACGATTTTGTTGAAGAAACCATTAAGTTTTTAGCGTGTTCTTCAAACGCTAATTTCATAGCTGCTGTTTCTGTTTTATCGTTCAATGGAGTACTTGTTCCGTGCGCATTTACATATTGAATATCTTCTTTTTGAATAGAAGCATCTTCAATAGCCAATTTCATAGCACGTGCTCCTTGTTTTCCATCTGGAGATGGAGCTGTAATGTGGTGAGCATCACAAGTAGCACCGTATCCTACGATTTCTCCATAAATTTTCGCATTACGAGCTTTTGCGTGTTCGTATTCTTCTAATACTAAAACTCCAGCACCTTCTCCCATAACGAATCCTGAACGTTGTGCATCAAATGGGATAGAAGCACGATCTTTGTTGTCTCCTGTGTGTAAAGCACGCATAGATTGGAAACCAGCAATCGCAAGAGGAGTGATACTAGCTTCTGAACCACCAGCTAACATAATATCTTCATATCCATCACGAATACGGTGGAAAGCTTCCCCAATCGCATTATTTGATGCGGCACAAGCCGTAACAACAGAAGAACAATATCCTCTTGCTCCTGTATCAATCGCAACTTGTCCACCAGCTAAGTTTACTAATGCCATTGGAATGAAGTATGGAGATACACGAGAAGGTCCTCTAGTGTCTAAAGATTTTTGTGAGTTTTCGATTGTTTCAATTCCTCCAATACCTGAAGCAATTAAAACTCCCATACGATCTAAATCTACATTTTCTAAATCTAATGCACTATCTTGTACAGCTTGTTTTGAAGCAATACGAGCAAATTGTGTAAATCGATCGTTAAATTTAAGATCACGTTTTGGGAAGTATTGTTCCATATCTAAATCTTTTACTTCCGCAGCTAATTTTACTTTAAAATCTGTTGTATCAAAGTGTGTAATGTAGTCGATTCCACATTTTTTTTCTTCAATAGAATTCCAAACTTCTTCTACAGTATTTCCGATTGGGCTAACTGCACCCATTCCAGTAACAACAACTCTTCTTTTCATGGTATCCTCCTACATTAACATTCCGCCGTCGACTTGAATCACTTGTCCAGTGATATATTTTGATTGTTCACTTGCTAGGAATAATGCTGTGTATGCAATATCCTCTACTGTTCCTAATGTATTCAATGGAATTTGTGAAATTAAATTCTTTTTCACATCTTCAGATAATACATCTGTCATTTGTGTTTGAATAAATCCTGGAGCAATCGCATTTACACGAATGTTTCTAGAACCCATTTCTTTAGCTAATGATTTTGTGAAACCGATAATTCCGGCTTTACTAGCAGCATAGTTACATTGACCAGCGTTTCCACTGATTCCAACAACACTTGCCATATTGATGATAGAACCTTGTTTCTTTTTCATCATCATACGACTTGCTTGTTTTGAACATAAGAAAGTTCCTTTTAAGTTAATATCAATAACGTCCATGAACTCTTTTTCGCTCATTCGTAAACATAATGTATCTCTTGTGATTCCAGAGTTGTTTACTAAGCAATCTAATTTTTTATAAGTGTCTTGAATTTGTTTAAACATAGCTTCTACTTCTTCAGCATTTGCCACATTGGCTTTAATAACCATTGAGTTTTCACTATATTTTTTCACTTCTTCTAACGTTTCTAAAGCTGCTGCTTCAGAACCATTGTAGTTTACAATAACATCGTATCCAGCTTTGGCAAATTCAATGGCTAACGATCTACCAATTCCTCTACCAGCACCTGTTACTAAAACAACTTTATTTTCCATGGTTCCATTCCTCCATCATTTTTTCTAAATCTTCCACTTTATCAATTGAATACACATTTACTTCTTTATTTGTCTTTTTCACTAAACCACTTAATGTGTGTCCAGGACCAATTTCAATAAATGTATCTACACCTTGTTCAATCATATATTCAATCGATTGATAGAAGCGAACCGAACTCTTAATTTGTGCTGTTAATAGATCCACTAGATTTCCTTCTTCTTCTTTTCCAGAAACGTTATATACAACTGGAATTTGTGGAGTTCTAAATTCAACTTTTTCTAATACTTCTTTTAATTCTTGACTTGCTTTTTCTAATAAAGGAGAGTGGAAAGCTCCGCTAACTTTTAAAGGAATTGCACGACGAACACCTTTTTCTTTTAAATAAGCTACAGCAGCATCAACACCTTCGTTATTTCCAGTAATAACAATTTGTACTGGTGAGTTGTAGTTCGCGATTGTACAAATCGCATCTCCTTTTGTTGCTTCTTTACAAGCTTCTTCGATTAATGCAAGGTCTGTATTCATTACCGCTACCATTTTAGAAGTTCCAGCTGGTAATGCATTAGCCATGATCAATCCTCTTTTACGAACAATTTCCAATCCATCTTGTAAAGAGAATACATTGGCAGCACAAAGTGCACTATATTCGCCTAAGCTTAAACCTGCCACGTATTCTGGTTGGATACCTTTTTCTAATAAACAAGAATAAATAGACATAGAAGTTGCAAGAATACAGCTTTGTGTATACGCTGTGTTATTCAATGTTTCTAATGGACCGTTAAAACATACATCTTTTACATCAAAATCCATCGAAATAGAATCATACAATTGTTGACTAGTATTTTGTGTATCGTAGAAATCTTTTCCCATTCCTACATATTGACTACCTTGTCCAGCAAATAATACCGCTACGCGCATATAAGCTCCTTTCTCATTTCTTCTACTAATTCATTTATTAATTCTTTTACAGTCAAAATTCGATCTAAACGATAACCATTGACACCTGTAAAGAACAATCCGTTTTCTTCTTTTCCTTGTACCGCTTCGATTAAAGCACGAGAGATACAATATGGTGTGTTAGCTGGGTTACATGGTTTTAAGCAACCTAAACAGTTTGTGATTTTTTGGTTTTCACTTTGCATCACTTGTTTCATATAGTTGTTTAATACCGCTCTTCCAGGGAATCCTGTTGGACTCTTAACAATCACAATATTTTCTTCATTTGCTTCAATCAACATTTCTTTAAAACGAGGATGTGCATCACATTCTTCGGTTGCGATGAAGCGTGTTCCCATTTGAACACCCGCTGCTCCTAATTTCATAAAATGTGCAATATCTTTTCCTGTATAGATACCACCAGCTACGAAAATAGGAATTTCTTTGTTGTATTTCTTTTCGTAAATTTCTACTTCTTTTTTTACTTGAGGAAGAATATCTTCTAATTCTTCACAAGTTTGGTTTTGAAGGTCTTTTAGTTTGAATCCTAAATGTCCTCCTGCTTTATATCCTTCAATGACTACAAAGTCACATGTTTTTTGATAGTGAGAATCCCAGCTTTTTAAAATTAATTTGATAGCTTTTCCACTCGATACAATTGGCGCTAATAAAATATCCGATCCTTTTGTATATTCTGGAAGAGACAATGGAAGTCCAGCACCAGAAATGATGGCATCATAACCTGCTTCCACACTCGCTTTTACTAAACCTTCATAATCACGACTTGCCACCATGATATTAACCGCAAGCATACCTTTTCCTTGTGAGATTTCTCTAGCTTTTTGTGCATGATCCTTTAGGGCTTGACGATTGACTACTGTAGAATTCTTTTCAAAATCTGGGTAGTTATATCCTGGATGGGCTGCACTAATAACACCCATTCCCCCTTCTAGCATTACATGCCCTGCTAAATTAGAAAGGGAGACTCCAACTCCCATTCCTCCTTGAATAATAGGAACTTCTAATTTTTCTAACATGAAAGCTCCTTTACTTTTTCACACATTTGTTTGTGTGTATTTTCCATGTCAGCCATCATATCATCTAAGATAGTCTGTAAAGGTTTTACTTCTTTTACAAGACCAGCAATTTGTCCCATCATAACAGATCCTGTTTTGATATCTCCTTCAAAAACAGCTCTTCTTAAAGCTCCTAATGTTAATTTTTCTAATTCTTCACGGTTAGCCGCTTCTTTTTCTAATTTTAAATATTGTCTAGACATCGCATTTTTTAAGATACGAACTGGTGAATTTAAGCTTTTTCCAGTTACTACTGTGTCAGTATCTTTTGCTTTAACAACGGCTTGTTTATAGTTTTCGTGAATTGGACATTCGTCACTTGCAAGTAAACAAGTTCCCACTTGAACACCAATAGCTCCTAAGCTTAAGGCTGCGTATAATCCGCGTCCATCACCAATTCCTCCAGCTGCGATTACTGGAATATTTACTGCATTAATTACTTGTGGTACTAAAGACATTGTTGTTTGTTCCGAAACGTGCCCACCAGCTTCTGTTCCTTCAACAATCAATGCATCAACTCCACTTTGTTCCAAACGTCTTGCTAAGGCAACGCTAGCAACAACAGGGATTACTTTTGCACCACTTTCTTTTAACATTTGTACATAAACACCAGGATTTCCGGCTCCAGTTGTAACAACCGCAACTTTTTCTTCTGCGATCATTTCCATCAATTCTTTTGTTTGAGGATGCATCATCATGACATTGACACCAAAAGGTTTGTCTGTTAATTCTTTACATTTACGAATAGATTCTCTTGCCACTTCTAAAGGCATTCCTCCAGTTCCAATAATTCCTAATCCACCACAATTACTTACTGCTGCTGCGAATTCAGCTGTTGCGATATTTGCCATTGCTCCTTGAATAATTGGATATTTAATTCCTAACCATTTATTTAACATCATTTGATTGCACCTACCATTCTATATACACAGCTCCACAAGTAAATCCTGCCCCAAATCCTGTTAGGACGATTTTCATACCTGGCTGTAATTTTCCTTGTTCTTTTGCGCAAGCTAATGCGATCGCAATACTTGCACTTGATGTATTTCCAAATTCTTCTAAATTCACAAAGAATTTTTCTTCAGCTAACCTCATCTTTTTTGCCACGTGACGAATGATTCGAATATTGGCTTGATGAGGAATAATTAAGTCAACGTCTTCTAAGCTAACATTGGCTTTTTCCAATACTTTTTCTACCGATTCTTGCATGGCTTTTACCGCAAAACGGAAGACTTCTTTTCCGTCCATTTGCACATATCCGTAGTCTTTTGTGCCATTTTCTAAAGGCTTTTTAATAGGAAGTCCTTGTGCCATTAAGACACCATTGACATCTCCATTACTTTTTGTATAAGAAAATAATCTATTTGATTCACTTTTTTGAAGAATACAAGCCCCAGCTCCATCTCCAAAAAGTACACATGTGTTACGATCCGTCCAATCTAAAATCTTCGATAATGTTTCCGATCCGATAACTAAGATTGTTTTATATTTTTCTAATAAACAGCTTGCCAATGTAATTCCGTACACATATCCAGAACATGCAGCATTGATATCTAATGCAGTACATTCTTTACCATTTAATCCTAATTTTTCTTGTACTAAACAAGCTGTAGATGGCGTAATACAATCGGGAGTTGTTGTTGCCACAAGAATCATGTCGATATCTTCTACTGGAATACCAGCATCTTCAATCGCTTTTTGTGCAGCTTTCACAGCTAAGTCCGATGTATTTTCTTCGTCTGTTACATAACGAGTTTGAATTCCAGTTCTTTGTTGGATCCATTCATCGTTTGTTTCTACAATTTTTTCTAAATCCGCATTGGATACTTTCACTTTCGCTTTGGCGTATCCACATCCAATAATTTTTACATTTTCCATGATGGAACCCCCATCTTTCTAAATTTTTGATAGCGAGATTCTACAAGAGAATCTGGTTTCTTTTTAGATAAAGCTTCTAATTCCTCTTTTAGATAGCTTCTTAAAGATTCAATAACTCCTGGTAAGAATTTTTGAGCACCACCCAATGGTTCTTTAATAATTTTGTCGACAATACCTTTTTCATGAAGATCAAAGCTTGTCATTTTCATAACGCTTGCTGCTTCTTGCGCTCTCGTTTCGTCTTTCCAAAGAATACTTGCGAATCCTTCTGGAGAAAGGATTGAGTAAACAGCATTTTCTAACATAACAATACGGTCAGCTACACTTAATGCCAATGCACCACCACTTCCACCTTCGGAAATAACTACACAGATGACTGGTACTTTTAAATCTGAGAATGTGTATAAGCATTCAGCAATGGCTTGTGCTTGTCCTCTTTCTTCCGCACCCTTTCCTGGATAAGCTCCAGCTGTATCAACAAAGGTAATAATCGGACGATGGAATTTTTCCGCTTGTTTTGCTAAACGTAAAACTTTTCTATATCCTTCTGGAGAAACCATTCCAAAGTTCTTTTTCATATTTTCTTCTAAACTTTTTCCTTTAGATTCTGCAAGAACGGTAACTGGTTTTCCTTCAAAATAAGCGATACCTCCAATAATAGCTGCATCATCTCCAAATCTACGATCTCCATGGAATTCAATGAAATCGTCGAATAAGTGAGCAATGTAGTCTTGCGCTTTTGGACGATCGTTAGCTCTGGCAATTGTCAAACGATCCCATGGTGTTAGATTCGAATATAATTCTTTTTGGAGTTTATAGATTTCTTTCTCAGCCATATATCTTTCATCACTGCTGATACCTGGTTGTGCTAACTTTTCTTGAAGTTGAATCAATCTTTCTTCTAATTCTTGAATACTCATCTATTTCCTCCATGCATCTTTAGTATTTGTACTAATGTTGCTTTCATTTCCTTACGTGGAACGATGGCGTCCACAAATCCTTTTTCTAACATGAACTCAGCTTTTTGGAAGTTTTCAGGTAACTTTTCTTTAATCGTATTTTCAATAACTCGTTTTCCCGCAAATCCAACTAAACAATTTGGTTCGGCTAAGATAATATCACCTAACATCGCAAAACTCGCTGAAACACCACCTGTAGTTGGATGTGTTAATAATGAGATATACAATCCACCGTGTTCACTAAAACGTTTTAGTGCAGCACTTGTTTTTGACATTTGTACTAAAGAAAGAATTCCTTCTTGCATACGAGCTCCTCCTGAAGTACAGCTAATAATTAGTGGTAAATGTTTTTTATCTGCATACTCTACTAATCGAGTAATTTTTTCTCCAACAACGGTTCCCATACTTCCCATCATGAAACCAGAATCCATAACGGCGATAGCGCACGTTTGATCTTCCATTTTAGCGATTCCACAAACAACAGCTTCATTTAATCCTGTACGTCTTTGTGATTTATCCAATTTATCATCGTATTCTGGGAAGTTATCGATGTTTTGTGTGATATATTTTTTATCCATTTCTTTGAATTCATCACACAATTGGCGAATACGTTCACGAGCACTGATTTTAAAATGATGTCCACATTCGGGACATACATATTTGTTCATTTGCAGTTCTTTTAGTGTGAAGTTCACATGACAGTTTTCACATTGCGCAATCACGTGACTTGGAATTTCTTTTCGAACGGTTTCTTTTTTTCGATTTTTATGAAACAAAGTCAATTTTTCTTGTCTTGTCTTAAATAGATCCATCTTCCATTAACTCCTTTACAAACGATTGGGCAAATGAAGTGTCATAACTTCCTTCAATAAATTTCTTATTGTGAAGAACGAAGTAATGAAACTCTTCGTTTGTGCAAACTCCATCTAAAATAAATTCTTCTAGGGCAATACGCATTTTTTTGATACATTCTAAACGTGTTGGTGCCCATGCGATAATTTTACAAATCATGGAATCATAGAATGGTGGGATTTTATATCCTGTATATACAGCACCTTCGATTCGAATATCTTTTCCAGCAGGAAGATTTAAGAAATTAATTGTTCCACAGCTTGGAGCAAAATCTTTTTTTACATCTTCTGCATTGATTCGACATTCTAATGCATATCCATTTCTATGAATATCTTTTTGTTCCAATCCTAATTTTTGATTTGCAGCAATACGGATTTGTAATTTTACAATATCCACTCCTGTAATCATTTCTGTGATTGGATGTTCTACTTGAATACGAGTATTCATTTCCATGAAATAGTATTTTCCATATTTATCTAATAAGAATTCGATTGTTCCTACAGAATTGTATCCAACAGCTTGACATGCAACTCTTGCTGATTCACACATTTCTTCGCGTAATTTATCGGAAAGAACGAAACATGGTGCTTCTTCAATCATTTTTTGATTGCGAATTTGGAATGAACAATCTCTTTCGTATAAATGAATGACATTTCCAAAATTGTCTCCTGCAATTTGTACTTCAATATGTTTTGGATTTTCGATATATTTCTCTAAATATAAATCTCCGTTCCCGAAACATACTTCAGCTTCCGCTTTGGCTTCATAGAATAACGACTCAAATTCACTTGGATCGTGAACAATTCGCATTCCACGTCCTCCACCACCGTTGCAGGCTTTGATAATAACTGGATATGTGATTTGTTCGGCTAATTCTTTGGCTTCTTGAACACTTGGTAAAGCATCTTTTGAACCCTCGATTACAGGAACTCCTGCATCTCTCATTGTCTTTTTAGCCGCCGTTTTATTTCCTAATTTCTCAATAATGCGATAATCTGGTCCGATAAAAATCAATCCACATTCTTCAACCATATTTGCGAAACGAGGATTTTCGCTTAAGAAACCAAATCCTGGGTGAATCGCATCACATCCTGTTAAACATGCAGCTTGAATAATGTTGGACATATTCAAATAGCTTTGTCCAGGTCTTGGTCCCCCGACACATACAGCTTCCGTTGCAAGTTGTACATGTAAGGCATCTTTATCGGCTGTGGAATAAATTGCGACCGTTTCAATATTCATTTCTTTACAAGCACGAATGATTCGGACCGCAATTTCTCCTCGGTTAGCAATTAATACTTTTTGAATCATATTAATCTCCTAACACAAACATTGGTTGTTCGTATTCCACCATATCTCCATCTTTAACTAAGATTTCTAAAACTGTTCCTTCTTGGTCAGAGCGAATTTCGTTCATAGCTTTCATGGCTTCTACGATACAAACAACATCGCCTTTATTAATTCTTTGTCCTACAGAAACAAACGGTTTTTCTCCTGGTTTTACTGCTTCGTAGAATGTTCCTACGATTGGAGAATTGATTGTTTTTGTTTCAACGTTTGATACTACATCTTTAATTGGAGCTGGTGTTTCCTGAACAGATACAGGAAGAACATTCTTTTCCAATTTAATTTTCATTTCGCCAATTTCTAAATCCATAAAAGAAACTTTACTTTTATCAAACATTTCTAGGATTTGTCTGATTTTTTCTGTATCCATCCTTACTACCTCCTAATTAATTATTGTTTAGATGCGATTAAATCCATGATGTCTTGTACAGTTACTAATTTTGCTAATTCTTCGTCTTCGATACGAACATCAAATTCAGTTTCTAATTCAAGAGCTAATTCTACAGCTGCTAATGAATCGATATCTAAATCTTCATTTAATTTAGCTTCTGGTGTAACTAATTCTGGGTCAACATTGATTGCGTCTACTAATACATTTTTAATTTGTTCTAACATTTTTATTTCCTCCATTACTTTGAACCTCAAAGCAATTGGATTATATAAACTTTGAAAGTCAAAGTAAATAGTTTGAAAGTCAAAATAAAAAAAATGAGACTCTCTCATATCAAAAGTCTCACTCAAAATGTGTATCGTATTCTTTACTAAAATAGTCCATAATTTTTTCTAAGGAACCTAATAAGATTTTATTCTCTTCCAATTTTAAATCTGCGACAACCTTATCAATCATTAGAGCATGAAATTGATCGTGGACGTACAAAACATCTTTGGCAAGTTCTGTTGTTCTCAAACGAACAATACGACCATCGTTTTCATCCTTATAACGTTCTACATACCCTTTTTTTACTAAACCTTTTATATTCGTAGTCAAGGTACCTTGCGTAATCATAGAACGTTTCGCAATATGGGACATAGTATTATCACTGGCTTTTTGAATACTTTCTAATAAATGCACTTCATTCATCGAAAGCTTAACGCCATTGTTTTTTAAATTTTTTTCTTCAATATAAAGTATATAGTTAAACAATCCGACTAATAATTCATTTAATGTATGCTTTGTATAGTCCATAGTCCTCTCCTATAAGACCGACTGGATTTGTTCTAAAGAAATCGGTCCTGGTCGTAATACTACTACATTTTCTTTTGTACAGTCAATTATGGTACTGGCTTGTCCAGCATCGCATTTTCCAATAACTATACCATCAATATTTGGAAGTTGTTCAAAAACATCTTCGTATGTTACAGCGGTTTTTTGTCCTGACTGGTTAGCACTACTAACCAAAATTGGGCTTCCTATTTCTTTAATCAACGATAAAATAAAGTCAACATCTGGAATACGGATGGCAATTGTATCCATACCATTGGTATAAATATCATCTACGCATTCTTTCTTTTTTAAAACTAGCGTTAAAGCCCCTGGTAAAAATGCTTGAGCAATTTTTTTCACATTTTCATTTACGAAAGCTACTTCTTCCATTTGTTCTACGGAACATACCATCATAGGAATTGGCTTTGTTTCAGGTCTATTCTTAGCGTGTTTCAATGCATCTAAATCGTTTATATCCCCATATTTAACACCAACACCATAAACAGTATCCGTAGGAATGGCGATAATTTCGTGATTTTTAAAAGCCAGTGCGACTTCTGTTACTTGCGACAAAGTATATTGTTTCATCTTCTTTCTCTCCTGTTAAAGTTGAACTTCTTCATTAGTATACGTTTTTTTGATACAATATAAAAGCCGAAAGGAGAGATATTTATGTTCAAAAATACCATTGCGGCTATTTCCACATCATTAAGCGATGGAGCCATTTCTATCGTCCGTGTCAGTGGAGAACAAGCCATCGCCATTGTGCAAAAAGTATTTAGTCGAGATATCACAAATGCGAAAAGTCATACCATTCATTATGGTTTTATTCTAGATGAACAACGAAATCCTGTGGACGAAGTATTAGTTTCTGTCTTCCGTGCACCAAAAACATACACAACCGAAGACATTGTTGAAATCAATTGTCACGGTGGACGTTTTATCACGCGAAAAATTCTTCAAATCTTATTATCCAATGGAGCGGACTTAGCCAAACCAGGAGAATTCACGCAACGAGCTTTTTATCATGGAAGAATCGATCTTTCCCAAGCCGAAGCAGTACAAGATATGATTGATGCGACCAATGATACAGCCACGAATATGGCTATTCGTGGAATTCGCGGTAGTGTTAGAGCCTTGTTGCAACCATTAATTGATGACATTATGGACATTATTGCACAAATTGAAGTTAATATTGATTATCCAGAATATGAAGATATTGAACAACTCACAACGGGAGAACTTCTACCAATGAGTAAAGCCTGGATTGATCGTTTGAATAAAATCTTGAATAAAGTGCAAGTGGGACAATTATTAAAAAATGGAATTGATACAGTCATTATTGGAAAACCAAACGTAGGAAAAAGTTCCTTATTAAATGCTCTTTTAGAAGAGGATAAAGCCATTGTAACCGACATTGCAGGTACAACACGTGATATTGTCGAAGGACAAATTCATATCGGAAACTTACAATTGAATTTGATTGATACAGCAGGTATTCGTGAAGCGACGGATAAGATAGAACAAATCGGTATTGAAAAAAGCCAAGAAAAATTAAATCAGGCTAAGCTTGTTCTTCTTGTCTTTGATGGTTCCAAACCTTTGGAAAAAGAAGACGAAGAATTATTAGAACTTACCAAGGATAAACAACGTTTGATCATTTATAATAAATCGGACATTCAACTGCATCCAGACCAAATCAATATTTCTGCCAAAACAGGAAATATTCAACCTTTGATTGATGCATTAGAAAAAATGTATGAACAAGACCTTCTTCAAGAAGAACCTGTTTTATCAAACGAAAGACAAATTGGTTTATTAAATATGGCTAAACAAGATATGTTACAAGCCATTCAGGCCATGGAGATGGGCGTGGAACCAGACTTAGTCGAAATTGATATTCAAAATGCACACAATCATTTAAAAGAAATCTTAGGAGAAGTGCATCGCGAAGATTTATTGGATACGTTGTTCACAAAATTCTGTTTGGGTAAATAGTCAGCAAGCAATTGCTGGCTTTTTCTTTCAACTTAATCCAATGCGATTAGAACGTTTGCATGAATCTCTATTTTTACTTTATTTGTCCTTTTGAATTGTTTACAATATTATCGTAAACGCTTACAGGAGAAAGAGATTATGATTGTTGAAAAATATGGTGGTACAAGTGTTGCCGATGTGGATAAAATCAAAGCGATTGCCAAACACGTTGCAGACATAAAAAAGAGAGGTCATGACATTATTGTGGTTGCTAGTGCGATGGGAAAGACCACAAATAAGTTAATTGCTCTGGCAAAAGAAGTGGGATATGCCACAAACGATCGAGAATTGGATTCTTTGTTGAGTACAGGTGAGCAACAAACGGTTACTTTACTTGCGATGGCTATTGAAGCTCAAGGCGTTCCTGCCATTTCCTTAACAGGATATCAAGCTGGTTTTATTACGAGCAATCACCACGCCCACGCCCATATCAAAGATATTGATATCACAAATATTCAGAAACATTTGGACGATGGAAAAGTCGTTGTCGTAGCTGGTTTTCAAGGTGCAACAGAAAACGGAGAAATTACTACACTAGGTCGTGGTGGTAGTGATACCACAGCTGTGGCACTTGCCGCTAAGCTCGGATGGAATTGTTACATTTATACGGATGTAGACGGTGTATATACAATTGACCCAAGGATTTATCCACAAGCCAAGCTTTTACCAGAAATCACATACAATGAGATGATGCAGATGGCATGTCTTGGTTCTGGTGTATTAGAAACGCGTTGTGTAGAAATCGCGAGCAAATACAATCTTCAACTATTTTTAGGGCGCGCTTTAGAAACCGATTTAACGAAAGGAACATTTATCATGGAATATAAACATATTGAAGATATGCCAATTACTGGTATTTCCGTAAAAGACGATTACGCAATCATGCGTGTTCGTAATATTGATAACGATGGAGTTTTTATTGGAAGACTATTCCAATTGATTGCCGATTTAAATGTCAATATCGATACAATTTCGCAACAAGAAGGAGAAGCTGGAAAAGTGAATTTCACCTTCTACTGTAACTCTACACAAAGTGATTTGATTGTGAACAACTATGATGAAAAAGAATATGGATACCCAATTGAGCGCATCTTAGGATTCTGTAAAATTAGCGTGGTAGGTGTGGGAATTTCTACTCATTCCGGTATCGCATCGACAATTCTAAACACATTAACGAAAAATAATATCCGTTATTATCAAATTACTTCCAGTGAAATCTCGGTTTCCTTAACCATTGAACGACATGATAAAGAAAAAGCCGTGGCCGTTCTTGCCAAGGCTTTCGATCTATAAGCTCCAATAATAAGGAGCTTTTTTTCTTATTCGGAATAAACAACTTTTCCTTCACAAATTGTCTTTTTAACTTTTCCACAAACAGTTTGTCCAATAAAAGGAGAATTGTTTGATTTGGAAGCGAAATTATCTTCGACTACCCATTCTTCGTTTTCATCAAAAATAACTAAGTCAGCTGGTGCTCCCACTTCAATTTTTCCCGCATTTAATTTATATAAATTAGCAGGATTAACTGTTAAGGCTTTTAATACAGTCATTAATGGTGCATAGCCTGGTTTGACTACATTCTTAATCACCAATCCTAAGGCTGTTTCTAAACCAATCATTCCACTTGGCGCTTTGGCTACAGGTCTAGCCTTTTCCTCACGACTATGTGGAGCATGGTCTGTGGCAATCATATCCAAGGTTCCATCGGCTAATCCTTGAATCAGAGCCATACGATCTTCTTCCGTACGAAGAGGCGGATTTACACGTGCTAAAGCACCTTGTTCCAAGACCAATTGATCTGTCGCACTCAAGTGTTGTGGAGTCACTTCGCCATATACACAAATTCCTTGTGCTTTTGCCCAGCGAATCAAATCCACTGTTACTTTACTAGAAATATGTTGAATATCTAACTTAGCCCCAATCTTACGATTTAATAATAAGTCTCTAGCTACTAATACATATTCGGCTTCATCACTTGCTCCACCTAATCCTAAAGCTTTAGAGACTTCCCCTTTATGCATACCTTGTGAATCTAACAATTGAGGATCTTCTTCGTGTAAAGAAATTGGAACATCTAATTCTTTACAAATTTTTAATGCTTCGACTAAAACTTTTTCATCCGCAATCGGGAATCCATCGTCTGTAAAACCTACAGCCCCTGCTTCTAATAAAGCTTTCATATCCGTAAGCTCTTTTCCTTTCATCGAATACGAAACGTTTGCGGCTTGATAGACATGAATTGGTAATTCTTTTATTCGAGATAAGACTTCGGTTAATGTATCCACATTGTCCATAGCCGGTACTGTATTTCCCATACAAACTACCGAAGTAAATCCTCCTTTAGCCGCTGCTGCACTACCTGTCACAACATCTTCCTTATATGTTTGTCCTGGATCTCTAAAGTGTACGTGTACATCGACAAAACCAGGAGCGACTACCATTCCTTTGGCATCAATGACTTCTTCAAAATCACCTGTAATATTTTCTTGAATACGACTAATGTTTCCTTTGTCGTCGACTTCAATATCTACGATTTGATCCATATTTGAGGCTGGATCCATGACTCTACCACCTTTAATAAGCTTCATGTTTTTCTCCTTCCATGTGTTCTTTTAACCAAGTTATAAACGATTCCAATCCTTCTTTTGTTCTAGCACTTATAGGAATGACAACCGCATTCGGATTTAAGCTATGAATTCTTTGTATTGCCAGTTCTAGATCAAAATTGAAGAATGGTAAGGTATCCACTTTATTTATTAATACTATATCACACACTTGAAACATCAATGGATATTTTAATGGTTTATCATCGCCTTCGGGAACACTATACAACATGATATTTTTATGTGCACCCGTGTCAAATTCGGCTGGACACACCAAATTTCCTATATTTTCTAAGATTAATAAATCCATATCTTTTGTATCGTATTCAATCAGTGCTCTACTTACCATATCCGCATCAATATGACACAAGCCTCCATTGTGAATTTGTAACGAAGGAATCCCTGTTTTTTCTGAAATTCTCCTAGCATCCAAATCCGATTCAATATCCACATTCATAAGTCCTATAGATATCTTTTGTTTCAACATGTTGATGATCTCGGTTAGAAATGTTGTTTTTCCCGAACCGGGTGAAGACATCACATTAATAAAATACGTTCCTTGTTCCCATAATTTTTTTCGTATTAAATCGGCTTGTTTCTCGTTTTGAGCAAAAACACTCTCGTGTATCTCAATTACTTTTACATCTTTCATAATTGTTCCCCAACCTTTTTTACTAAAAAGTCAGCCAATTCTTTTACACCTTCTCCAGTTAGGGCCGAAATATAAAAGATTTGAATATCTGGATTTCTGAATCGTGCATACTTTTCCACAGTTTCTTTCTGAAAATCAAATACTTCCAATACATCAATTTTATTGATAACTAAGACATCCGATTTTTCATACATCAAAGGATACTTAATTGGTTTATCATCTCCTTCAGGAACGGATAATATGGTCATATTCAAATGTGCACCCGTGTCGAATTCGGCTGGACATACAAGATTCCCAATATTTTCTAACACAATCAAATCTAAGTTGTCCTGATCAAACGCTTTTAATCCCTGGCGTGTCATATCAGCATCCAAATGGCACATGCCTCCTGTATGAAGCTGAATCGACGGAATCTCTGCTTTTAAAAGTGTTTGAGTATCCACATCGCTGTCAATATCCGCTTCCATCACGCCCCACTGAAGTCTACCTTCCAAATAAGGTTTCAAAGCCAGAAGTGTACTTGTTTTTCCCGAACCTGGAGAAGACATCAGGTTAACCAAAAACGTCTTCTTTTCTTGTAGTTCTTTTCGTAATACCTGGGCATCTTGATCGTTATCGTCTAATATCGTTTGTTTCAATTCAATGATTTTCATTTCAATTCTCCACTCACATATTCGAAACAAATCTTCATGATATCAACTATATGAGATAGGTCAATTCTCATATCGCCTATTTCTAAAGAATGATTTGCACCTTCTGTTAGAAATAATGGCAATTCCAAGTTCTTACAAGATTGTTTTACATTTTCCGTTCTTGCCCAAGGATCGTTTGTCCCATGAAAGACGATTCCACTGTTACAACGTATAAATTGGAACGTTTCTTCCACTGGGGTAAAATAAATATTTTTGGGACTGATTTGTTCTTTTTGTTGCCAAAAAGCAGCCACGGCAGTTCCAATACTTTTAGATATCACTAATAGTTCATCGTCTTTACAAAATGAGTATTCTTTTAAAATCTGTTCGCTTTGGCGATAAGCGTGTTCAAAAGCCTTCATCATCTTTTCTCGATTTCCTTGAATTCCCTGTTCAAAACCTGAATACGATACTTCTATAATCTCGTATCCAAATTCTCTGGCAAGCTTTTTCCCATAATACAACAATGGTTTATCACTATGATAACCAATACCCGGAAAAATAAGTGCGTACTTACTCATTGTCTTTCCTTCTTTCTTTATATGTACAGTATTCTCTTTGTCATTTCACGGATACTGCGCTATTACATTTCTCTTTGTATCTTACCAAAAACAAAAAAAATCCGCTAGAAATGACTAGCAGATCGTTTTTTCCTTGAAACGAGAATGCATAGTGAACTACTCCCTCTTACACTTCGTTAAGAACAGGGAGCTTCTGGAAGACAT
>JAUNDJ010000144.1 GCA_030526175.1 Bacillota bacterium | reverse complement strand
ATCTGACCTAAGTACTGCCCCGAGTAACCGCTTTTGGCTTGATGCCGGGTCTTTTATTTTGCCTTCTCAGGAGGGCTTTTTTTATTTTTATAAAAATCGAGCATATTTATTTTAATTTTCATTAATCTTTGATTGATAAAATCAGTTATCCTCTCTTCGGGAGGCAGATAAAAATGGATAATATTAATGGATATTATGATATGCACATTTGTGGCAGAGACTATGGTGCGGGTGTGGATTCAATATTAGTACACTTGGATGTACCTATTGGCTGGATTACAAAAGATGATTTAACGATTACAGAAACGAAACAATTTACTAATTTTTTAAAACCGGAAGAAGGTTTTCCTATTGAAATTGGTTCCTTTTCACGAACAATCAAAAAAGCATTTATTTGTGATGAAATGGGAAAAGAAGTAGAAGGACTATCTAAATGTTTTAAAGTTGAAATGAATGTTGACCCTATGGAAGGATCGCCATATTTATTTTCAATGAAAACACAATATAATACTTTTGCTCAACCTTATCAATTGGATATTAAGTCTAAACAATACAATTTTTCTATTTGTAGTAAAGCGAAGTCTATTACTTCGGATGCGGACGTATTTGAAATACGAAAAGGTGAGTTTTCATCAGTATCTTATGAATATGCAACTTATAAGCCAAAGAATGAATCAAAATTATTATTTGTTTGGTTACATGGGTTAGGTGAAGGTGGAAAACTTAATTTCCCTGAATTAACAGATCCTACAATTACGGTTTTAGGAAATCGCGTTACATCCTTAACAAAAGATGTGTTTCAAACTGCTGTTGATGGTGCATTTATTTTAGCGCCTCAATGTCCTACATACTGGATGGATGAAACTGGAGATTGTAAGAATTTCACTGGACTTGGTATTAAAGCGACAAGAAATTCTTATTATACTGAATCTTTAGTACAGCTTATTGATACGTATGCTCAAGAAATTGGTGCAGAAAAAATTATTATTGCTGGTTGTTCGAATGGTGGATATATGACCATGAATTTAGCTATGAATTATGGTACTAAATATGACGCATATATTCCTATTTGTGAAGCTATGCCAGATTCAGAAATTACGGATGCGGATATTGACCTATTGAAAGACTGTCCAATGTATTTCATCTATTCACAAGACGATCCAATTGTAATTCCTGCAATTCATGAAGAACCAACTATTCAACGATTGAAAAATCGTGGAGCTAAGAACTTAGAAGTATCTGTAAGTGATCATGTCTATGATTTGTCGGATGAATATTCTTATTTAAAAAATGAAGCAGATCTTCATTATTTATATAATGGGCATTGGTCTTGGATTTATTTCTTTAACAATCAAGTAATTAGTTCAAACAAAATCAATTGTTTCGATTGGATCCGTTCTTTGTCAAAGTAAATTTAATACATAATTATTTTAAAAAACATACATTTTAACATATCAAAGATAATTAAAATATAAACGTAAATTCAAAGTAAAAGGAGAGTAGAATATGAGTTTCTTTGAAAAATTCCAAAATGGTTTGGAAAATGTGGTACAACCTTTTGCGGCTGCTGTTGCCAACAACAAGTTTATTCAAGCATTGACAGAAGGTTTCATGTGTACAATGCCTATTACATTAGGTGTTGCAGTAATTGCGGTTTTAGGAAATTTACCTATTGAACCTTGGATGGCATTTTTAAACAACACTGGCTTATATCCAATTGCACAACAAGTTATTTCTTTAACACTTTCTTTATTGGCTATTTATGTAGTTGGTGCAGTAGGTTATTGCTACACGAAAAATCAAGGTGAATCAGGAATCTATGGTTTAATTATTTCACTTGCTTCTTTCATCGTATTAATGCCTGTTCAAGAATTAACGGCTGCAGATGGTTCAACCGTTTCTGCTTTAGCATTAAATTACATGGGTAGTGATGGAATTTTCGTAGCGTTAATTGTAGGTTTAGTTACTGCTTCTCTATATTGCTTCTTAATGAAAAAGAACTTGAAATTAAAATTACCGGAATCAGTACCTCCGATGGTTAGTATGGCATTAGCTCCAGTATTTGTTTCTATGATCATTTTCACTACAGTATTCTTTGTGAAATATGCTTGTTCATTAACTCAATATGGAAATATTTTCAACATTATTTCTACATTTGTTGGAGCACCAATTGCGAAATTTGGAGCTACTCCAGTATCTATTATCATTGTATTTACATTAATGAACTTAGTATGGTTCTTTGGTATCCACCCAAATGCGATCTTAAGTTGCTACATGCCAGTATTAATTATGGTTAGTATCGCTAACCAAGAAGCTTTCCTTGCAGGAAATCCATTACCACACTTAGCATTTGCCGTAATGGGATCTGCTATCCAAATTGGTGGATCAGGAAATACATTAGGATTATGTTTAGCAACATTATTCGCAAAATCTGAAAAATATAAAATGATGCGTAAAGTTGTAACACCAGCTAACTTATTTAACATCAACGAACCAGTAATCTTTGGGTTCCCAATCATGTTAAACCCATTGTATTTTATTCCATTGGTATTCTCACCAATAGTTTCAGGAGCGGTTGCATTATTCTTAATTAAAATCATTCCATTAAACTTAAATCCAACAGTACAAATGCCATGGGTAACTCCAGGATTTGTGACAGCCTTCTTAACAGGTGGATTTGGATTATTAATCATTTGGATTGTTTCATTATTGATCCACTTTGCGTTATATCTTCCATTTTTCTTGATTGATGATAAAAACGCATTAAAACAAGAACAAGAAAATCAAAACGCTTAATATGCATAAAGAGCAAAATCGGATAGAAATATTTCGGTTTTGCTCTTTTTATAGTATATTTAGAAAAGAGAATATTAAATAAAGCAGTGAAAGCAGTTGAGGTTTATTCTATGAATTTGAATTATGATAATGAATATGAAATTGTAGATGATGTAATGCGTTGTCATGATAAAGATAGTATTTGTTTATTTAGTGATTATGTTGGATATAATACAGAAACAGGAATTATTGATACACATTGGCATGAATGGTTAGAGATATCTTACATTATTAATGGCAGCATGCAAATTCAAACACACGCAGGTACTTATGAAGTGAAAGAAGGAGAAGTAGCTGTATTTGGCATGAAAACGCTTCATAGAATTGAAGGAAAACAAGGAAATTATCGCTTTCAATGTATGCATATTAATATGGGATTTATTCTACAGTATATACCAGCTTCCATCTTATTGAACGAAGTTTTAGTAATTCGTAACAATGAAGAATTTTTATCTTCATTTTCTAATATTATTCATTACATGTCTCATGAGGATGTCATTTCAGAATTAAAATTCAAATCTGCATTATTAAACCTCATTGCATTGTGTATTGAAGAGGTAAAGGTTGATAAGACAGAAAATAGAAACACGGTAAATGATGATTTCTCTCGTATTCTTTCTTATGTAAGTATGCATTATAAAGAAGACATTTCTTTAAAGGATCTTTCAAATGAATTTAACTATACAATCCAATACATTTCTATGATGTTTAAGAAATACTTAAATCAAAATTTCTATAAATATTTAATGAGTTTGCGTTTGGAACGTTCTAAAATTCTTCTTACAACCACGAACAATAAGATTCTAGATATTGCCTTTGAGAGTGGTTTTAATACGGAACATTCCTATATCAACAATTTTAAAAAATATTATGCATTAACTCCTTCACAATATAGAAAACAAAAGAAACAATAAATGATTTAAAATGCGTAAAATGCGATAAAAAAGGGATAAAAGAGAGTAAGAGAAGAAAAAAAGAAAAAAAT
>JAUNDJ010000030.1 GCA_030526175.1 Bacillota bacterium | reverse complement strand
TGGTAGAAGCAAGAAGCTCCCTCTTCAAACAAGTTAAGAGGGAGTAGTTCACTAAATAGTTAATGATTTGGAAAGGTTTTCTTAATGTTTATTTGGTATTTTGAAAAGAAAAGAACGGAGGAAACAATATGAAATTAATAGGAAATTTCTTGTGGTTTTTGTTTGGAGGAATATTCTTTGGACTATTGTGGTGTATATATGGATGCTTATGGTGTATCAGTATTGTAGGAATTCCCATTGGACTACAATGTTTCAAATTTGCCAAGCTAACATTCTTCCCTTTTGGAAAACAAATAGAGTATGGAGGAGGCATTGTAAGTTTACTAGCCAATATAATCTGGATAGTTACTACAGGAGTCCCAATGGCTATTGGAAATGCAACTTGGGGACTAATCTTGTGTCTAACCATTGTAGGAATTCCTTTTGGAAAACAATTCTTCAAACTAGCCAAACTTTCCTTATTCCCATTTGGAAGTAGCATTCGATAAGAGTAGAAATCCGTGCATTTCTACTTTTTTTGTTTAAGAAAGTTGTGTCATTCCTTAAGAAGAACTTAAGAATAATAACGTTATTCGTTTAGCTTTCTAAACTATTCTATGCATGTAAAAAGAAAGAGCCAAAGAGCTCAAGGAGGAGAAAAGTTTATGAGAAAAGTAAAAGAATGGCAATGTTATCGATCGCAACAACTATGGCAGTAGGCGCTGTCGCACCAACTGTTATGACACAACAAATTCACGCACAAGAACCAGAAGCAGAAGTAGAAACAGTAGAAGTTCAAGCGTTTGAAGAACAAGTTGATTCCTTAGATCAAGAAATGTATTTTGAAGAAGATACATTAGATGACGAAGTTGTGGAACCAGATACATTCGATTATGACGATGAAGCAGAAGATGATGAAGCTGCTCCACCAGTGGATGGAAAAGAAGATGACGAAGCAGCCCCACCAGCGGATGATGGAAGCAAAAAAGAAGAGGATGAATGGGTAAATCCTACAGATGAAGAAATCAAGAAAAATGATGATGAAATGGAAAAAGAACGTAAAGAAGCTGAAAAAGAAAGAGAAAAATTAATTAACGATGCCGGAAAAGAAGCAGGGAAAATCGTTCTTAATTTGATCAATGGGAAATATAAAACTACAGGAGAAGCTATTGAAAGCATCAGTATTAGTGCAATTAAAATTATCAATTCATCTGTAATTAAAAACATTCCTTATGTAGGAAATTTCTTTAGTACTATCATTGATGGTGAAGTGAATAAAGAAAAAGAAGATCAAACAGTAAAACGCCTAGATGAAATTTCAGGAAAATTAGATGTCATTAATCAAACGATTGAAGATTGCACAAGCAAGATGATGAATCAACAAGAAATGTTAGCACAAAACGATAAAATCAACGCAATGAACAAAGCCTATAGTACATTGATGGAAAGTTATAAAGTTAATTCCGTAGATTTCAATAGAGCATTGACATTACTTGCCAATGATACAGACAAAGACGATCCGGCGGAATTAACACGAGCTGGATCCAAATTGGATGTGATTTATACACCAACAAACAGAGAGGTTTTAAATCAATATATTAATTACTGCAATGAAATTATGAATTCAGGAAAACAAAGTACAGCTTATGCAGGATTTAGTCCAAATGTTTTTGCAGCATTTAAAAATGTTGTGACATATGGAAAAGACGGAGAATATGCTTACCAAGAATTTACGGAACAAAGAAATGCACTTATTGCGAGTGTAAAAGAAACAGGTGCTTACGGATATGAAATGTTAAACACAATTATTGACGTTGACCTTGCGAAACAAGAAGCTTTACGTTCATCTTTTGATGTAGCTATGAAAGAATTAGAACAAGAAATGAAAACTGCCGATGCAGAAACTTATAAACTGCTTAAATCAACATATACAGATTTAAAACACAAAAAAGAAGATTGCGAAGATACAATCGCTAAGTTAGAGGCAGATCAAAGTTATTTACAAACAATTAAAGGAAATTTAGATAGTTTCATTGCGAATGAAACTGCAGCTGTGGAAAAAGAAATGCAAGCGTATAGTACAACAAAACGACAAGAATACGTAACAGTTTACTACAACGATTATGGAACAGAAGTGATTAATGGAAAAACTTGCTATCCATCGCTAAATGGAAAAGATAATACGATTGAATATCGTGATGTATATGGAAACCTTTTGGGAAAACGAACTATTGGAAAAGAACTAAAAGAAGTGGATCAATATGCTGTTGAAGTAGGAAAAACATATACAGTGAGTCAAAATAAATTCTCTCAAGTAACAACACAAATTATTACATTAGGTATTATAAATGCAGTAGACTTTCCAGCTACTAGAACTATGAGAATCTTAAAGGTTTACGAAAAACCATACTATACATCGTTTATGGGAATTGAAACACAAATTGGTACAGTACGAACAATTGTTGGTCACGACCTAAACACAAATAAAGCATATGAAATCGAAATTGGAGGAGCTTCCCCATTCAACTGCTTTGAAATTCCTGTAGGAAATCTAGAGAAATGCTAAGAAAATAGAGTGGATCTGTGAGTAATCACAATCCACTTTTTTGTTTCCTGTTATTGGATGGAAAATAATACTTATCCACAATGTGTATAACACTTGGAAACCATAATAGGCAAAAAATAAGCTAATTTGGTCAATTTATCTGATTCTACTTTTTCCTGTGTTACAGTTTAATAAAGAAGACGGAGGAAAATTTTATGACGGAGACATGGAAAAAACTGATGAGCGCCAGTTTATCCTTCGCAATGCTCACAAGTATCGTTGGTTGTAGCGAAAATAATACGGATAAAGGCCAAAATGCAGTAACGAATAATACGACAACTAATGTTCCGGAACAGGAAACAAAGAAAACTGTGGAAGATTTGATACAATTGGCAGAAGACAATTTTAAACAAGGGGAATTTGGTTCGGCAAAAAAACAATTATTAGAAGCATATGAGCGCATCAAAGAAGCCAAAGAACCATACAAAGTATATGCTGATTTGTATTTATCTTATGTATTAACAGGGAAAAAGGAAGCTGCCAAAGCTTTACATAGAGAAGTATTAGACGAATCAGACGAAGTTCAAAATCAATATATGAACTATATGAAGCAAATCATCAAAGATTGTAATTTAGTCGATATGGATTTACCATCCATTTCGAAAAAAGAAGAAGAAAAGAAGGACAATAAAGCACCGGAATTTACGATGTTTTCGAAAGATATCTATGCCGATGTGGGAGAACACTTTGACTATAATGTGTTTTTTAAGGCAAAAGATGAGTCTGATTTTACAATCTCTTACGACGACTCCAAAATAAACTTTAATGTAGAAGGATCGTATCCACTATATGTAAGCGCCCAAGACAAATATGGAAATAAAGTATCAGACCAAGCAAACATTCATATTGTGGATAATAGCTTTAAGTATAGTGTCGGAGTCTATAAGGCAGAATATACGATGAATTTACGAAAAGAGCCGACCACAAAAAGTGCGATTGTTGTAGAAGTTCCAAAAGGATCAAAAATGATATTCCATCAGATTATGAAACAAAGCGATGGTAGTTATTGGGGATTACTAACAAGTGGATATGTTTGTATAGAAGATGCGAATGGAAAATACTTATCGTATTATTCTGGACTACAAATCTATTTAGCCCAATATAAGGATTTAGATGCATTTTCTATAGCTTGTGGATTTGGACCAGGAGGTATTCCAACCTTTGGTATGACACATGTCCCTAAAGGATTGAATTATACAATCTTATGTAATGAAGGAAGTGTTCTATATTAATAGTGGCTTCAGAAGAAATTCTGAAGCTTTTCTTGTAACTTGTCTTGGATGATAAGTAATTCATCTTTTTGACATAGTTTTTCAAACGGATACTTTGTACAATAAAAATGGTCCGTTGAGGGTATGATTATGATAGAAATTAAAAAATGTAAGCGAAGTGAATTGGATGGCGCATTACCATTAATATGGGAAGTATTTCAACAATATGAAGTTTGTGAACACCCAGAAGTGTTTTATGAAGCCATTCATGATGAGAATTATTTAGATACATTAAGTGCATATGGGGCTTATTTAGGAAAAGAGTTCGTTGGTATTATCGCGACACGGAATCAAGGAAGGCACATTGCCCTATTTTTCGTAAAAAGTGAGTATCAAGGAAAGGGAATAGGAAGAATGTTGATGGAAAAAGTATGGGAAGAAAATACTTATCCTATTCTTACTGTTCATTCTTCCATTTATGCACAAAAAATATATGAGAAATTAGGATTTAAAATCACGGGTAATCTACAAAATGAATCCGGAATACACTTTATTCCTATGGAATATAGAGTGGACATAATCGATTATTTAATTCATCAGGCGGATAAAAAAGCGTATACGATGTGTAAAAACATTTCTGCATTATCCAGTGAAACCAATGAATTCTATTCTTATAAAGAAGATTTTTTACGATTATTAAAACATCAGAAATCGTATGTACGAACAAGAGGGTTTGCGCTTCTTTGTGCACAAAGTAAATGGGATACAGAAGGTTTTATAAATAAACATTTAGAAGAAATGTTATCCATTCTTAACGATGAAAAGCCTACAGTTGTACGACAAAGCATCAAATCACTATATGAAGTAGTCTTATACAAGCCAGAGCTATTTGCGCGTATCAAGGTCGTTTTGAAACAAATCAATGTGGAAAAATATAAAGATAGTATGTCTCCTTTGATAAAAAAAGACATTCAAGAATTTCTAAAAGGAGAATAAAATGACAAGATGGGATCCATGGAGAGGTTGTCATAAATGCAGCGATGGTTGTCTTCATTGTTACATTCATAAAGGTGATGCGAAAAGAAATGTGGATACAAGCCAAATTGTTCAAACCAGACAGTTTTCGTATCCGATTGAACGAAAGAACAATGGCGAATATAAAATGAAAACTTCTCTAGTATATGTATGTTTTTCAAGTGACTTCTTAATTGAAGAAGCCGATGATTGGCGAGTAAAATGTTGGAAAATGATTAAGGAAAGACAAGATTGTACATTCTTATTTCTAACCAAGCGAATTGAGCGTTTTTTACAGTGTATTCCTTCGGATTGGGGTACAGGCTATGACAATGTGGTAGTATGTTGCACAATAGAAAATCAAAAAAATGCAGATAAAAAACTATCTATCTTTTCAAAATGTCCAATTAAACACAAGGTTATCGTTGCTCAACCAATGATTGGTCCTATTCAATTGGAATCGTATTTAAAAGATATTGAACAAGTGATTGTTGGTGGGGAATCGGATAAGGAAGCGCGTCCTTTATATTACGATTGGGTATTGGATCTACGTCAACAATGTATTCGAAAAGGCGTATCTTTTGAGTTTAGACAATGTGGAACGCATTTTGTGAAAGATGGTATTTTTTACACATTACAAGTAAAAGATTTGATGAAACAAGCACGAAAAGCCAATATCAACTATAAAGGTAATGGAATAAATAGAATGGTTAAAAAAGAAAAAGTCGTATTATATGTTCATGGAAAAGGAGGAAGTATCCAAGAAGCAAATGATTATAAACAACTATTTGTGGATACAGAAGTGATTGGGTTTGATTATAAAAGTGAAAATCCATGGGATGCTAAAGAAGAGTTTTCTAACAAAATAACGGAATTGGCGCAAAAATATCACAAAATAGATGTGATTGCCAATAGTATAGGTGCTTTTTTTCTAATGCAGATTGATAATTCCTCTTTGATTCAAAAAGCGTATTTCATCTCTCCTATTGTCAATATGGAACGCTTAATTCTGGATATGATGTCATGGGCGAATGTGAGCGAAGCCGAGTTAAAAGAGAAGAAAGAAATCTTGACTGATTTCGGTGAAATTCTTTCTTGGGATTATCTAGAATATGTACGTTCTCATCCGATTGATTGGAAAGTAAAAACGCATGTGTTGTATGGTGAAAAGGATAACTTAACTTCTTTTAATACGATGTGTCAATTTGTGAAAGATAATCAAAGAGATTTAACCGTTATGACGAAAGGAGAACATTGGTTCCATACGATGGAGCAAATGGATTTTTTACATTTGTGGATACAAACGAAAGAATATTTAATCGATCGAATCGAATATGTGCATACAACTAAGATGGGAATGGAAAGAATAAAAAAGAATTTAGGAATAGAAGTAGATGGTGTAGAATATTGTCGAAAGAAAATATTGGATTCAAAGAGCACCATTACTAGAAAAGGGAAAAACTGGTATTGTGAAACGGATACAGAAATTATCACAATCAATGCCAATTCTTTGACCATTATTACGGCACATAGAAAATAATAAATTGTGAGTTTTTAGAGAAAGAGAGATTAATATGGTAGTAAAAAGACAAAAAACCAATGCAGAATTTGTGAAACGATACACAAAAAAGAATTTGGTCATTTCCAAAGAAAGAGATGGAGATGTATTGAAGAAATTAGCTTCTGTGGCAAGTGAAAATGAATATATTTTAGAATTGATTCGTAAAGACATTCAAAAAGAGAACAATGTTGTGGGGATCCACCACGTTTGTCTAAAATGTTGTACGATGGATGAATTTGAAAAAGTAAAAGATTTTTATGCACATATTTTAGAACTTCCAATCAAAAGAGAGTGGGCTGCTGGTGTGATGTTTGATACAGGAAATGGGTTGTTGGAAATTTTTAACAATGGGGATCAAACGTATTCCAAAGGTGTGATCCAACATTTTGCACTAGCTGTGCAAGATGTCGATTCACTTGTTCAAAAAGTAAAGGATGCAGGATATGAAGTATTTGTGGAACCAAAGGATATCTGCATTCCTTCCAATCCAGAATTACCAGCTCGTATTGCGTTTTGTAAAGGAGCACTTGGCGAAGAAATTGAATTATTCCATGAAAAATAGGGGTCATTCTTGTGCTATACTAGTACATAGAAAGTGGAGTTTTTAATGGAAAAAGTAAGTGAAAATGAAGCTAGAAAAGTATACGAAAAATATATAGAAGAAGGCTTATCTATGTTTCCACCCTTTAAAGGATATGGATGTAAAATAGTACAGTTTAGTATGGATGAGCCAGAAATGTATAAAACGTTGTTTTTTGGCAAAAAAGATATATCTTATGAACAGTATCTAGAAGATCAAATGGAATGGAAAAAGATACTTCCAAGCGTACAATCTTCATTCGGTTTGAGTGAACGAGAAGCGAAAGTGTTATTTCGCGATATGACGATTTATCTTCATGGACTAGCTAGTTTATTTGTGAATGGTGCTTGTGTGATGTCGGAAGCAGAAGTCAGTGCACATTTTGGAAATGTATGTCGTGGTCTATTGATGGCAATTAAATCTCCAAAAGATGAACGTATTAAAATTATCCCTTCACAAACGGAAACACAATTAGGGAATATAGACGATTATATTAAAGGAAAAAAGAATGTGATTGTTGGATATGGCCCTTCGAAAGAGAAGTATCAGATTCATTTGGATGCGATATTATATTTTGAAGCGGTAGGTGAAAATGTTCTTGCGTATACGAAAGCAAATGTATATGAAATCAAACATCGTCTGTATAAGATTGAAGATGTTGTAAAAAATATGGAATTTATTCGTATATCGAAATCTTTATTAGTAAATATTAAGAAGATAATCGCAATTTCCTCGGCAGAAGGAGGAAGAAAGAGCATTCTTTTGGATAATGGAGAAAATATACTGGCAAGTCGTATGTATGTAAAAGAATTAATGCTTCAAATGAAAGAGTCGGAAGAATAGGAAAAAGCAACTCTTTTCTTGTTTGAAATATGATAAAATAGGAACAATAGGTGAAACGTATGAAAAAATCGAGACAACAAGAAATCGAAGAGCTTCAAGAAAAAGTATTTGGAAAAGGAGCCCCGAAACGAAATATTCCTACTTCTATGAATGAAATGATGGAACAAGCTCGAAAAGCCCAAATAGATCTTGAAAAAGTAGAAAAAACAAATTCCTATTTAAATGATCTACTAGCCCAACAAATTAAAGATATGCAAGAGATGAATATAGAGATTCCCTCTTCTTCTTTGGAAGCTTTTCAAAAAGAAATGGAACAAGATATAAAAAAAGAAAACATTAGCCATTCGTTGGCAACTTTAGAAGATGTCTTACAAGCAAATGTTATTGGACAAGAAGTTGCTATCCAGGCATTGGTCAAAGCTTTAAAAAGACCGACTTTAATAAAAAATGAAGCGAATGAAAGTTTAAATTCGATATTAGTTTTAGGACCAAAAGGTTCTGGAAAACACGAATTGGTTGAAGAGGCAGCGAAGCATTTGAATGCATCTATTGTCACATTAGACTTGAGTAAATATGCAACTCAAGAAGCGGAAAACATATGGATTCAAGATATTTATGCAGCGATTTCTAAACCAGGATCTATCTTGCTCTTTGATAATCCAGAATCTTGTTTTTCAGGATTCTTACCAGTTCTGACAGAGTTCTTTAAAACAGGTCGTATTCTTTTGAAAAAACGCTATAAAGAAAATAAAGGACAACTTCAAGAAGCAACGACATCTTTAGTGAGCGATGCACTCGATACCTTATCTGCACAAGGTCATTATTTGTTTCTAGTAACGGATTTGAAAAAGAATAAAATTGTGGATTTGTTAGGTATAGAATTTATGAATTCGCTAAGCGATATTGTTGAGACTACTTCTATGGAAACTAGTAAACAAGCTTGGATTCAAAAAGAAATACGTACTCTTAAAGAGAAAAGTGAAACGTTGTTTGAAACAGAAATCGATGATTCTTTACAAACATATTATGTAAATAAATACAACCCAAGTTTAGGTATTCACTCTTTTGAATTAACTTCTCAAGAAATCTTGCATGCTTTGTCTCAATATAGATTAGAAAATAGTGATGTACAAAAGATCCGTTTGTATTATCAAGAAGATTGTCAAATAGAAGTGAGTGGTAAACAAATGCCATTGTTTTCATTTGTTTCAAAAGTGGAATCGGTGGATATTGAATCAATAAAAAAAGAATTGAATGATATCGTAGGGTTACAAGAAGTAAAAAAATATGTGCTTTCTTTAGAAGATAATTTCAGAATTCAAAAATTACGAGAAAAACAGGGATTAAAAACAGCGAGTGTTTCAAAACATATGATTTTTACTGGAAATCCAGGAACGGGGAAAACAACGATTGCCCGCTTAATTGCGCAATACTTAAGAGCCATTGGAATCTTGAGTGGTGGGCAATTGATAGAAGTAACACGTGCGGATTTAGTTGGAAAATATGTCGGACATACAGCTCCACTTACGATGCAAGTGATTCAATCGGCTGTTGGTGGTGTTTTATTTATTGATGAAGCCTATTCCTTATTTAGAGGAAAAGAGGATAGTTTTGGATTGGAATGTATTGATACAATTGTAAAAGCTATTGAAGACTATCGAGATAATTTGATTGTGATTTTGGCAGGTTACAAAAAGGAAATGAACGATTTTTTAGAAAGCAATTCGGGATTAAAATCACGTTTTCCAAACATAATAGATTTTAAAGATTATACGGCAGAAGAATTAGTACAAATAAGTTGCAGCATTGCCAAATCAAAAGATTACTATATTAGTGAGGAGTGCAAACAACCATTGTTTGAATATTATGAAAAAATCCAGAATGATAAAAACAAGATGTCCGGAAATGGTCGTTTGGCAAGAAATAAAGTGGAAGAGGCTATTTTGAAACAATCCTCAAGATTAATTCACGAAGAAAATCCGAATCTTCAAGAATTATTGTTGTGTGATTTTCAATTAGACGAAAGTTCTTTTGTACAATAGAAATGAGGGAAAAGTTTTATGGCAGAACAAAAAATTACTTTAACATTGAATCCAGAAGCGGAAGTGGAAGAAAAGAAACCAGAACCACCAAAACCAGTCTTTGTGGAAGAAGATGATACTTTAACACCAGAAGAAAGAGAACAAGTGAAAGAATTTGCGAAACAAATCGATATTACGCAATCCAATGTTATTCTTCAATATGGTTCTTCGGCACAAAAGAAAATTGCTAGTTTTTCAGATAATACATTGGCAAATGTTCGAACAAAAGATTTAGGACAAGCCGGACAAATGTTGTCAGATTTAATTGTAGAATTAAAAGGATTTGACGCGAATGAAACAGAACAAAAAGGATTTGCTGGATTCTTTAAGAAACAATCGAATAAAGCAGTGGGATTAAAAGCACGTTTTGATTCGGCTGAAAAAAATGTAGATCGTATTGCTGCTTCTTTAGAAGATCACCAAATTCAATTAATGAAAGACATTGCATTATTGGATGAATTATACGAAAAGAACTTATTAAACTTTAAAGAATTAACTATGTATATTTTAGCGGGGAAACAACGCTTAAAAGATATTCGCGAAAATGAATTGATGGCTTTGAAAGATAAAGCACAACGTACAGGACTTGCGGAAGATGCTCAAGCCGCAAATGATTTGGCGCAATTATGCGATCGTTTTGAAAAGAAAATCTACGATTTAGAATTAACTCGTAATGTAGCTCTTCAAATGGGACCACAAATTCGTTTGGTACAAAACAACGATACGTTGATGACAGAAAAAATTCAATCGACATTGGTTAATACTATTCCATTGTGGAAATCACAAATGGTCTTAGCACTAGGAATCAATCATTCTCAACAAGCTATTCAAGCACAACAAGCTGTGAATGATATGACAAACGCTTTATTAAAGAAAAATGCAGAAACATTAAAAATGGCTACTATTGAAACCGCAAGAGAAAGTGAACGTGGAATCATTGATTTGGAAACATTAAAACACACGAATCAACAATTGATTACTACTTTGGACGAAGTAATTAAAATTCAAGATGAAGGTCGTGCAAAACGTCGTCAGGCAGAAAGCGAATTGGCAAAAATTGAAGGAGAATTGAAACAAAAATTGTTGGACATTCGACAATAGAAGAAAATGGATGCTTATAAAAGCATCCATTTTTTAGATACAGTAAAGAACGGCAATCAATTGGCAAATGCTGGCTAGATTGATCATAATATGCCAAACAAAATGACAGTATGGTTTCTTTTTCGCATAGAAATAAGCACCCATTGTATATAATAGTCCTCCAGCAATAATAAATCCTAAGAATGCCGGGTGTTTCAATAAGGTAGGAAGAATAAAAATAGCTAACCATCCCATTCCCATATAGATAAACATCGAAAGAACCGGGTGACTTTTATCGCTGATGGATTTTAAAAGTGTACCGACAATAACAAGAAACCATTCAATCGCTAATATGATATACCCAGTCTTGTTGTTTAATAAATTTAAACAAACAGGAGTATACGTACCTGCAATTGCTAATAGGATCATAATGTGATCCAATTTACGGAAAACATATTTCCATTCCGTATCGTGTGGCATAGAGTGGTATAAACAACTGGTCATAAACATGCTGAATAAACAAATAAAACATACGGATATACCAGAGGCATAAAGGAGGCCACCATTTATATAAGAACGAATAATATAATAGGGCATCAAAAGTAGTAATAAGATTCCCATGGTACCATGGCTAATACAATTTCCCACTTCTTCTTTAAAGCTTAGGGGATAAACATTTCTCATGCTGTTACTAGTAGAGCGCATATAGAGCACCTTCTTTCTTTTTACAATTTAATAATACTCTTTAAGTTATTAAAGTCAAGTAAACTAGTATTAAAAACTAGATAGGATGGTAATAGAAAAAACTATCGGCTACACTACAATAATGATATGAATTTTGCTAAAATGGAGGGGCTAAGGAAGGTGAAATATGTTTTTAAAACGAATTGAACTTCAGGGATTTAAAAGTTTTGCAGACAAAACAATAATCCAATTTGAGCAAGATATTACAGGAATCGTAGGTCCAAATGGTTGTGGAAAAAGCAACGTAAACGATGCGATTCGCTGGGTATTGGGTGAACAAAGTGTAAAATCACTTCGTTCTGGTACAAGTATGTCGGACATTATTTTCTCTGGAAGTGAATATAGAAAACCAGTCAATATGGCTAAGGTGACATTGGTGTTTGATAACACAGAACATATTTTCGATAGTGAATTTGAAGAATTGGAGATTACTCGTCAGCTTCAAAGATCGACCAACGAAGCAAGTTACTTTATCAACAAGACGCCATGTCGATTAAAAGATATTAACGAACTGATTATGGATACGGGATTGGGAAGAGATTCTTTGAGCATTATTACGCAAGGAAACATTTCTTCTTTTGCCGATGCAAAACCAGAAGATCGTCGTTCCCTATTTGAAGAAGCTGCTGGGGTTTCTAAATATAAAAAGAGAAAGAAAGTTTCTTTACAAAAATTAGAACAAACGCAAGATAACTTGAATCGTCTTCAAGATATTTTGGATGAAATAGAAAGACAATTGGGTCCATTAGAAAAACAAGCGAAAAAAGCAGAAAAATTCGTGGAGTTAAGAGACCAACTGGCTAAAATTGAAATAAGTGTTTTAGTAGAAGAAGTGGATTCTTTACAAAATAAAGTGCAAGAACTACAAAAGGAGCTATTAGAAAATCAAGCGTTGTATACGAGTAAAGAAGCAACAATGAATCAACAAGACTTAGAGAGTGATTCTTTACGAAAAGAAATGTACGCATTGGATAAACAAATCAATGAACTGCAAGCGAAGTATACAAAAGCTATGGAAGATAGCTACAAGTTAGAAAAAAGAAAAATTGAAATGGACGAAAAGCGTAAATACGCTCTCGCACAAGCCAATCGACAAGAACGTTTGGCGCAATTGAAACAAATTGTTAGTGAAGCAAAATTCGAATACGAAGATCGAAAAGATCGTTTGAATAAAAAGCGTGTAGAATTAAAGCTTCATTCGCAAAATCTTGAAAGTCTTAAGGCAAAAGAAAATCGTGCACATTACGAGACTGGACAGGCACAAAGTATTTATCAAACGCTTTTGAACCGTAAACAAGTGTTAGAAAATATGGCGAAAGCGCCTTATACACATCAACAAGGTGTAAAAGCCGTAATGTCTGCTAAACAATCTTTACCAGGGATTGAAGGAACCATTTCCGAATTATTAAGTGCTCATGACAATATGGCTATGGCAATTAACTCGGCTTTAGGAGGTGCGATATATAATATCGTAGCTCGCGATGAAGAAGCGGCACGTTATGCCATCAATTTCTTAAAAAGAAATCGTTCAGGAAGAGCTACTTTTTTACCTATGAGCGTTTGTAAAGCTAGATATGCTAACGAAACACAAGATACTATTGCGAGAAATACAAGAGGATTTATTTGCTGGGCTCATGAAGCTGTTGATTTTGATGCTAAGTATAACGATGTAGTTGCTCGTTTGTTAGGAAATATTGCGATAGTGGATAATTTGGAAAATGCCAACGAATGTGCCAAGCGCTTACGTTATCAAGTAAAAATCGTTACTTTAGACGGAGATATTGTGCATAGTGGAGGTTCTATGACCGGTGGTCATAATAAGAGCCAAGGGTCTCCTTTTACGATGAAACAAGAATTGGAAACTATTGAAGCACAAATCGAAGGACAGAAATTTAAAGTCCAAACGGCATTAGAAGAAGAGCGAGCGTATCAAAAAAGAATGCAAGATGAATCCGATCAAATCGTACAGATTCGTATTGAATTGGCAAAATTAGAAAATATTTTCGCAGCCAAGAAAGAAAAGTACGATTCGTTAATGGACGAATACAAGCAATTAGCGCCAGATGAACAACAAGAAGATACAAAAATGGAAGAAGATGAAATTGTTGTTCAAATGTCCAAAATGCATGCATACGTGGACGAATTAACGGCTTCTATTCAAACACTTCGTCAAAAACGATTCGATGTTGGAAATGAAGTGGAAAAAATGGAAAACCAAGTACGTTTGATTCGTCGTGAAATTTCTTCTTTACAAGGAGACATTCACCGTATTGAAATGGATTTGGTAAAAATAAAAACGCGTCAGGAAAATGCGTTAATGCGTTTAAATTCAGACTATCAAATGACGTATGAATTTGCGCTTACAAAAAAAGAAGACATTGATATTGAACAAGCAAAAGATGAAGTGGTTCAACTTCGACAAGCGATTCATAAATTGGGAAATGTGAATTTAGATGCACCTCAAGAATTTGAAGAATTAAAGGAACGCTTTGATTTTATGTCGCACCAAAAAGAAGATTTAGAAAGTGCTTCCGAACAAATTCGAGGGGCGATTGCCGAAATGGACGAGACTATGAAAACGCAATTCTCCGATATGTTCCACAAAATAAATAGTGAATTGGATGGTGTCATCAAAGCTATGTTTGGAGGTGGAAAGGCAAAACTTTCTATGGTAGATCCAGACGATATTTTGAATACGGGAATTGACATTGATGTTCAGCCTCCAGGAAAATTGGTAAAAAATATCAGTTCTTTCTCGGGTGGAGAAAAAGCGTTAATTGCGATCAGTGTTCTATTTGCGATTTTAAAGGCAAGACGTATGCCACTTTGTATTTTTGACGAAGTAGAAGCGGCATTAGACCAAGCCAATGTAGAACGTTTTGCGAAATATTTATCACACTATCGTGGACAATCACAATTTATTGTAGTAACACACCGCCCAGGTACGATGGAACAATGTGATACTTTATATGGAGTTACTATGCAAAAAGACGGGGTTTCCAAAGTACTAATGGTTAAACTTCAAGATGCTTTATCAATCACTGGAGAAGAGGAGGAAAAATAATGGGATTCTTTAAGTCGATTATTGAAAAATTCCAAAAAAATGAAGATAAGGATAAGTACTTATCGGGATTGGATCGTTCAAAGAAATCATTTGGTGATCGTATTCGTGCTCTATCTAACAGTTTCCGAGGAATTAACGATGAATTGTTAGAAGAGATTATGATTATTTTATTAGAAAGTGATGTTGGAATTAATACTGCACAAAAGATAGTGGATCGTTTTGAGTCCAATGGAGCCGACATCAAAAAATTTGATTCGATGGAAGATTATTTGATTAATATTCTTTATGAGTTTTATCAAGAAGAAGAGGACAAAGAAATTCAATTTAATGAAGAAGGGCCAACGGTTATTTTCATGGTTGGGGTTAATGGTTCTGGGAAAACAACCACTTCGGCAAAATTGATCCAACATTATCAGAATCAAGGTAAAAAAGTGGCTGTTGCTGCAGCTGATACGTTTAGAGCTGGGGCTGTGGATCAAATTGAAGAATGGGCCAATCGTTTAAATGCTCCATGTATTAAAGGAAAACCAAACCAAGATCCAAGTAGTGTATTAGTAGATGCATGTCGCTATGCTCGTGAAAACAATGTTGATATCTTATTGTGCGATACAGCTGGTCGTCTTCAAAATAAAACAAATTTAATGAAAGAATTAACGAAGATGTCACGCGTTGTGAAGAAAGAAATTGAAACAGCACCACACGAAGTATGGTTGGTTTTGGATGCCACAACGGGACAAAATGGAATTAGCCAAGCAAAGTTGTTCTTAGAAGCAACGGATGTAACAGGTATTGTTTTGACAAAAATGGATGGAACAGCCAAAGGTGGGGTTGTTTTAGCTATACGTGATTTATTGCACATTCCAGTACGATTCTTAGGATTGGGAGAAAAACCAGAAGATTTAAAACCATTTGATATTAATGCTTTCTTAATCGGTATTACGAAAGGTTTGGAAAACGATGCAAAATAAAGTAGCGGTCAATGAATTGTTTGAAATCTATGGGCCACTATTAACACCACGTCAACAAGAAATTTGTGAAATGTACTATCAAGAAGATTTTTCACTTTTTGAGATTGCTGAAGAATTAGAGATTTCTAGGTCTGCGGTACAAGACGCAATAAAAAAATCAACAAAACAGTTAGAAAAATTTGAAAGTGTAGTACAATATATTGAGAAGCGAAGTAGAGTATTAGACTGTTTAGAACAAGGACAGATTGATAGAATCGCTGAAATTCTATGAGGAGGAGAAAAAAAGTATGTCAATTGTTATGAGTGTAAATGCCGGAAGTTCTTCATTGAAATTCCAAGTGTTCCAAATGCCTGAAGAAAAGGTATTGGCACAAGGGAATGTAGAACGTATTGGTTTAAATGATTCTATTTTCGGAATCAAAGTGAATGGAGAAAAAATTGAACGAGTTTCTGACATTCCAGACCACGCAATCGCGGTACAAAAATTAATCGATGCATTATTAGAATTCAAAGTTGTGGATTCATTAGACCAAATTGAAGCGGTAGGACACCGTGCTGTTCATGGTGGTGAATATTTTGACCACTCCGTTCCAGTAACTGACGATGTTATTGCGAAATTTGAAGAATTATGTGAATTAGCTCCATTACACAACCCAGCTGGATTAGTAGGATACAAAGCTTTCAAAGAAGCGTTACCAAATTGTTCACACACATTTGTATACGATACTGCATTCCACCAATCTATGCCAAAAGAAAATTTCTTATATGCATTACCATATGAATTGTATGAAAATGATAAAGTACGTCGTTATGGAATGCACGGTACTAGTCACATGTATTTAACAGTTCGTTTAGCTGAAATCTTAGGAAAACCAGTGGAAGAAATGAATATCATTACTTGTCACTTAGGAAATGGTGGATCTATTACAGCTGTAAAAAATGGTAAATCTTTCAAAACATCTATGGGATTCACTCCATTAGCTGGTGTAATCATGGGTACTCGTTGTGGAGATATCGATGCGGCTATCGTTCCTTTCTTACAAAAGAAATACGGATATTCAGCAGAAGAAGTAGATAACTTAATGAACAAAAAATCAGGTATGTTAGGAATCTCAGGTGTATCTAGTGATAACCGTGACATTCAAGCTGCAGCAGCTGCTGGAAATGAACGTGCACAATTAGCTATTGATATGTTTATTGGTCGTGTAGTAGAAATCGTTGGTGGATACTATGCATTAATGGGTGGTGCAGACGCAATCGTATTCTCTGGAGGAATTGGAGAAAATGATGCAGCAACTCGTCAAATGGTATGCGATGGATTAGTTGCATTAGGTGTAAAAATCGATAATGAAAGAAATAATGTTCGTGGAAAAGAAACATTAGTTTCTGCAGATGATTCAAAACTTCAAGTTTGGTTAATTCCTACTAACGAAGAATTAATGATTGCTCGTGATGCTTATAAAGATTTAAAAAATGCATAATCTAATATTAGAAAAAATACAAGAATTTGATGTAATCACAATATTTCGCCATCAGGCACCCGATATGGATGCCTTTGGCTCTCAATTGGGATTGAAATACTCGATTTTAGAACGATATCCAGACAAGAAAGTGTATGCACTTGGTGATAGTGGTTCTAGAGATGAATTTAATATGTATCTGGATGAAGTAGAAGATGAAATTGTACATCAATCGTTAGCTATTGTACTAGATACAGCCAATAGTCCAAGAGTGGATGATGAACGTTTTAAAAATGCAGCATATTCGATTCGTATAGACCATCATGTACAAGTTGAAACGCTTTGTGATTATGAATGGATCGAACCGAAAGCGAGTGCGACATGTGAAATGTTAGCTCTGCTTTTTAAAGAATGGGATTGGAAACTTCCTCAAATCGGAGCGCAATTCTTATATTGTGGATTAACGGCAGACAATTGTCGTTTTTCAATCGCAAGTGTTAGAGAAGAATCGTTTGAAGCAGGTGCCTATTTGTTCGCAAACGGTGTGGATGTTGTAAAGGCAACAGAAATGAATTTTGCGAGTACATATAATGACTTCTGTTATGAAACGATTGTGAAACAAAAATCCATTCGTGTGGGAAACGCATTAACGGCAATTTTGGAAAATGAAGATTACGAAGCTGTTGGATTTAACTTTGTTCAAGCAAAAGAGAAAGTTTATGCTCTAGGAGGCATTCGTGATATTCAAGTATGGGCTCTTTTCACAAAAATGGAAGATAGAGAACATTATAGTGCTTCGCTACGAGCAAAGACAAAAGATGTTCGTTCGATTGCGGAAAAATTTGGTGGCGGTGGTCATGTTTGTGCGGCTGGTATCAAAAACCTGACTAGAGAACAAGTGGATGAAATCATCGAATTGTTGGAAAAAAGATCGTTAGAAGCTTAAGGTGTGATAATTCACACCTTTTTTGTATAAAAAAACAGATAATTGATAAAATTATATTAAAAAGTACAAATGATATGGTGTATAATTAGTGTAAGGAAAAACGTAAAACATAGGAGGCAAATTATGAGAAAGAGAGTTTTTGCGTGTGCACTAAGTGCAGCTATGGCTCTTTCTTTGTTCGGATGTTCGCAATCGACAAAGAATGAACCAACAAAAGAACAGGAGGAAGTAACAGACACTTTGATTCGTTCAACAAAATTCGGTGATGTAAAAGGTGTTGACCAAGAAGGTGTGGATGTATTCTATGGTGTTCCTTATGGAAAAGAACCAGTAGGTGATTTACGTTGGAAAGCCCCAGAAGATCCAGAATCATGGAAAGAAACGCTAGATTGTACGGAAAAAGAAGAAGTTGTTATGCAAACGACAACAGTGACAGATGAAGAAGGAAATTCTTCTGTACAAGTCATTGGTACAACAAATGCCTTAACAATGGACATTTATACTACTAAGGAAGCTGAAAAAGCGCCTGTTGTTGTATTTGTTCACGGTGGAAATAACCAAACAGGTAGTTCTTTTGAAATTCCAGGAAACGATATGGTTAAAAAAGATGGAATTGTATACGTTTCTGTAAACTATCGATTAGGATTATTAGGTTTCAACAATTTACCAGCTCTATTAGATGAAGAAAACAATACTGGAAACTTCACTATGTTAGATTTAGCTAAATCATTACAATGGGTTCGTGACAATATCGAAAACTTTGGTGGAGATTCTAACAATGTGACTGTTACTGGTTTCTCAGCTGGTGGTCGTGATGTTATGGCTATGTTGATTTCGCCAACATTTAAGGGATTGTTCGACAAAGCGATTGCTTATTCTGGTGGTATGACAATTGCGGATAGTGAAGATTCTGCCAATATGATTGCGAAAACTATGGCTCCATTAGTTGTTGAAGATGGAAAAGCAGAAGACGAAGCAGCTGCTAAAGAATTCTTATTAACAGATAGTGAAGAAGTAAAAGAATACCTATATGGATTGGATGCAGAAAGAGTGATTAATTTATTCCCTAATGCAGGTATTCGTATGGCGAAATTCCCTCACTTATATAACGATGGTGTTGTTCTTCCAAAAGGTGGTTTTGAAAACGCAACATATGTAAACGATGTTCCATTGATCATGGTAACAGGTTCTGAAGAATTCTCTATGTTTGGATTATTTGATCCATCAATTGATTCCATGAAAGATCCAGATGCATCGAGAAAATTTATTAACTACTATGGTGGTGAATTCTATCGTACATTTAATACACAACTTTCAGCTGAAAAAATGGGCGAATATAAATCAAATATGTACCTTTGCCAAATTAATTATGGGGATTCAAACTCAGGATGTAAGATTGACACATTTGGTGCATTCCATGGAATCTTTGTTCCTTTAATTTCTACGGCAAACAATTATGCTGGATTATACGACTTCTCGGAACCTACGTTTGCACAATTATCAACTATTTATCATGAATATTTGAAATCGTTTGTAGAAACTGGTGTTCCAACAAGTAAAACATCTGGTGTAGAATGGACAGCTTGGAAACAAGATGGAAAAGATACATTGGTAATGGATAGTCAAGATGGAAAAGCCGTTGTAGAAGTGAAGAATGTCTTTAAGACAAATGCAGAAATTATTGCTGAAATTGAAGCCGATCCATTGGATTCGGAAGATAAAGCATCGATTATTGCGAACATTTTAAATGGTCGTTGGTTCTCAAAAGATTTAGACGAACACTTTAACACGCCTAGTCTTTGGAATTAAGAAATTCGGATATCAAGAAATTGATATCCTTTTCTTTTGTCAGTATGATTAAAGTAGCGAGGACGATATTATGAAAGTTACATATTTAGGAACAACCGTTCTATTATTTGATGATGGAAAAGATCAAATTCTTTTTGATGCGCATTTGACACGACCATCTCTTTTGGAATTTGTGTTTGGAAAGCTTCAGACAAACGAAGATGTTTGCGACGAAATCTTGGAAAAACATCAAATGGATCGACTAAAAGCTATCTTTATTTCTCATACGCATCACGATCATGTGATGGATATGCCATATATTGCTAATAAAACAGGTGCGGATGTATATGGTTCTCTTTCTTGTATGAATGTAGGACGTGGTGGAAAAGTGGATGAAGAACGTTTGCATGAATTTAATCCAAAAGATACAATTCAGATTGGTGATTTTTCCATTCAAGTTTTACCATCTATTCATTCCAAACCCAATATCTTTAATAACGATTTAGGACAAGTTATAGAAAATCCAGTTATACAACCAGTGAAAAAGAAGGTGTACAAGGAAGGTGGATCGTTTGATTTTTTAGTAAAACATCGAGGCAAATCGTATTTAATTCGCCCCAGCTTTAACTATATAGAAGGACAATTGGACGATATTCATGCGGATGTTTTATTTTTAGGAATTGCAGGTTTATCAAAATCGGATGAAAGTACGAAAGAAGAATTCTTTTCACAAACTATTGAAAAAGTAGCTCCATCTTTGGTTTTACCACTACATTGGGATAACTTTTTTACTCCTTTAGATTCATCGGTGAAAGGTATGCCTAAAATAGCCGAGAATACGAGTCAATCCTTATTTAAACTGACAAAATATTGCGAAGAAAAAAACATTTCTTTTGTTCTTCTTCTACCCAGAACACACATGTATATCTAAGAGGCAAAATTTTTTGTCTCTTTTTCTTTTATGATATAATACAACTATGAATCATTTACACACACGATCTTGTTACTCAATATTACAATCACCATTTCGTTTAGAACAATTGATTAAGAGTTCAAAAGAAATGGGTTTTCGTCATGTCTGTTTAACGGATAAACATACGATGTATGGAACAATGCATTTTTTAGAATTGTGCCGAAAAAATCAAATTCATGGAATTGTGGGTATGGAATTGGAAGCGAGTTTTCAAAATGGATTATTTCATTTTGTTTGTCTTGCGAAAAATGATAATGGTTTACAAGGGCTATACGCTCTTTCGACAAGAATCTCAAAAGAAGGTGTAATGGATATAGAAACCATATCCTCGTATACGCAAGATTGCATCTGCATTAGTGAAAGCGATGGAGCAAACGATGAATTGGATGTTTTCTTACAACATGATAAGGAAGAAGAAATTGTTGCTTATTTATCGTATTGTAAGAGCTTATGGAAAGATTTTTATGTATCCATAGCTATGAATGATGCAAAATATCGACAAACGAAAAACCAATTTTTGAAACAAATTGCTCGTTCTTTGCAGATTCGAACAGTGGCTCTGTCCAGAGTTTTTTATGAGAAAAAAGAAGATGTGGAAAAACTACGAATTCTTCGTGCTCTAGATAGATCGACAACCATTTTTGACCAATCTTTAGAAGTAACTTTTGATCGCTATTTGCGAAGTCCAAAAGAAATGGAACTATTGTATGAGCAAGAAGATTTGGAAATGACCGATTATATTGCGAGTCAATGTAATATTCAGATGGCTTTTCAAAAGAGCGATTTACCAAGATTTGAGAACAAATACAATGTGAATTCTGAAAAGTATCTAACCGATCTTTGTCGGGCAGGTTTGAAAAAAAGATTGAACAATCAATTGCGAAAAGAATATATTGATCGTTTAGAATATGAGCTAAATACCATTGTGAAAATGGGATTTACCGATTATTTCTTGATAGTATATGACTTTATTCGTTATGCGCGTAGCCAAAATATTTATGTTGGACCTGGACGCGGATCGGCAGCAGGATCGTTGGTAGCTTATTGTTTAGGTATTACACATATCGATCCGATTGAAAATCATCTATTGTTTGAGCGTTTCTTAAATCCAGAACGAGTTACAATGCCAGATATTGATACAGACTTCCCGGATAATCGTAGAGACGAGGTTATCCAATATGTCATTGATAAATATGGTAGAGAACATGTTGCGCATATTATTACTTTTAATACTTTAAAAGCGAAACAAGTACTTCGTGATGTGGCTCGTGTCACGTCTTTTCCTATTCGAAGTGTAGAAGAAATGACCAAAGCGATTCCAAATACACCAGGAATGACATTGTTAAAAGCGAGTCAAGAAATTCGCGCTTTTTCGGATCAGTTGAAAGCTAATTCGAAAAAAAGAGAATTATTTGAATTGTGTTTACCTTTAGAAGGACTTCCTAGACATACATCTTTACATGCTGCTGGAGTGGTTATGTCCGATCAACCGATTGAAAAAGTATGTCCTTTGGTTAAAGTCGATGATGGTATTGTGGCAACGCAATTTACAGCAGGATATTTGGAAGATTTGGGATTGATTAAGATGGACTTTTTAGGCATTCGAAATCTTACGACAATAGATAATGTGATTAAAGATATGGCAAGACAAGGTATAGTTTTGAATCCGTTACACTTGCCTTTGAATGATAAAAAAGCCTATCAAATTCTTTCTATGGCAGAAACCATGGGAGTTTTCCAACTGGAAAGTGAAGGGATTAAACAAGTTCTTCGCAAAATGAAACCAACTTGTTTTGAAGATATTGCGGCGGTATTGGCTCTATATCGACCTAGTGCGATGCAAAATATCGATTTGTTTATTGAAAGAAGAGAACATCCTGAAAAAGTGGAATATGCACATCCTTTGTTGAAGCCAATTTTAGAAGAAACCTATGGCATTATGCTCTACCAGGAACAGATCATGCAGATTGCTCAAGTTATTGGTAACTTTTCACTAGCACAAGCGGATAATCTTCGAAAAGCGATGTCAAAAAAGAATCGTGAATTAATGGAGTCTTATCGCGAAGCGTTTATTCAAGGAGCATATAAACATAAGTTATCCACAAAATTGGCAAAAGAGATTTTTGCGACAATGGAACAGTTTGCGGAGTATGGATTTAATAAAAGCCATAGTTATGCGTATAGCTTAGTGGCTTATCAAATGGCATATTTAAAAGCGAATTATCCATTATTCTTTTATAAATCTGTGTTGGATAGTGTAATAGGAGCAAGCGAAAAAACGAGTGAGTATATTCACGAATGTCGTCGTATTGGCATTGATATCAAACCTTGTCATATCCAGTATTCCAAAGCAGGATATACGATTGAAGGAAAGAGCCTTCGTATGCCTTTACAAGTTTTAAAGAATATTGGAAAAAGCGTTTATCCACTTATTTTGGCCGAAAGAGAAAAAGGACCATTCCGCGATTTTATTGATGCAGCGGTTCGTCTACATGCATGTAAAGTCAGTGATTCGGCATTAAGTATTTTAATCGATGGTGGTGCCATGGATGATTTAGGAAGTAATCGATTAACAATGCGAGAAAATCTTTCTAAGGTCACAAATTATGCGGATATTATTACTATAAAAAAAGCAGAAGAAACATTATTTGACTTTGAGCTTGTTTCAAAACCGGCTTTGATGCAGATGAAAGAAGATCGAATTCTGAAATCAAAAAGAGAATTGGCGGTTTTTGGATTTTATATTAGCGAGCATCCGATTCAAAGCTTACGAAAAGAGAAATTTCCAAAATCTTTATCTATTCCACAAGTGCAAGCCTTGGAAGAAGGTTTTGTTGGTGTATTAGGAAAAATTGTTTTATTACGAGTCATTAAAACAAAACAAGGAGAAGATATGGCTTTTATGAGTTTGGAAGATGAAACGTCTCGATTGGATGTTGTGCTTTTTCCGAAAACATATAAAGCGTATGCCCAACAATTAGAACGAGATAAGTTTTGTTTCGTAGAGGCTCGTAAACAAAAACAAGCCCAAAATCGTTCTTCAATCATTGCGAATCGAATTGAAATCATATAGACCAGGCGACTGGTCTTTTCTTATTGTCAAAGACTATTGTTTTTTTTAAAATATAAAAGTATGAGTAAAGTAATTATGTGCATTATGGGATTTGGTGCTCTGTTAGGAGGACTGGATCGAATATTTGGGAATAAGTTTGGTTTTGGAAAAAAATTTGAAGAAGGCTTCCAATTATTAGGGCCTACGGCATTATCCATGGTTGGAATCATTTGTTTAGTTCCTTTGTTGACAAAAGGTATCCAATTTTTGCTTGTTCCTTTGTTTCAATTTTTGGGATTGGATCCGGGTTTATTAGGAGGAATTTTAGCCATTGATATGGGAGGATATCAATTATCAAAAGCCTTATCCAATTCTTCGTCAATGGGGATCTATGCAGGTCTTTTTGTTTCTGCAACATTTGGTTGTACACTCTCCTTTTCTATTCCAGTTGGTATGGGAATGGTGAAAAAAGAAGATCAGGTCATTTTTGCGAAAGGAATATTAATTGGTTTGGCTACTATGCCAGTGGCACTGTTAATAGGAGGCTTGTTTTGTGGTATCGATCTTTTGTCTCTTTTGGTTCAGAGTAGTCCTATTTTTGCGTTCTCTATTCTATTGGGAATTGGAATATTAAGATTTCCGAAACAAAGTATTGTAATTTTCACTTTGTTTTCTAAAGGAATTCAAATTCTTTGTACGATGGGGATTGCCTTAGGAGCTTTCCAATATATGACTGGGATAGAGATATTAGCGGGACTGGATTCGATTGAAGAAGCGATGAAAGTGGTATCTAGCATTGGTATCGTGATGTTGGGAAGCTTGCCTATTTCGTATCTTTTAGAAAAAATATTAAAAAAACCTTTTTCTTGGATCAGTCAAAAAACGGGTTTAAATATAACTAGCGTAACCGCTCTTTTAGTCAATATGGTGAGTGCAGTGGCAATGATTTCGATGATAAAGGATATGGATGAAAAAGGGAAATTGGTCAATGCAGCATTTTTAGTTAGTGCAACCGCCTTATTGGCAGCACACCTAGGATTCACGTTTGGAGTTGAACCAGACATGGTTATGCCACTTTGTATAGCTAAGTTCATGGGTGGTATTGTAGCAGTTCTTGTTTCTTATTATTTAGTAGAGAAAGGGAAAATATGAAATTTCTTTGTATAGGAGATTCTAATACCGAAGGCTACGATCCAAGAAGTCCAATTGGTGAAATTTATGAAAAAAATTGGCCAATACTACTTTCCGAATACATTGGGATTGATGTAATTAATGAAGGAATAAGTGGTGCTTGTGTCGGAACGGATTTTTCGTATGTACTAAATATAATGGATGAAAACGATCGATTAATTATTTTCTTGGGTTCTAACGATGTGTACAAAGGTCATTCTGTGGAAAAGATAGAGGCTAATAAACAGATTCTTAATACATATAAATATGTATAAATAAAAATTAATATAATTATAAATATATGGTATAATTATA
>JAUNDJ010000029.1 GCA_030526175.1 Bacillota bacterium | reverse complement strand
ATACCAAATACCCTCTCCCTTTGTCAAACACTTTTTTGTCATTTTTTTCTTTTTTGCTTCTCTTACTCTCTTTTAGCCCTGTTTTACCGCATTTTTGTACAATAGAAAAAAGTGAACTGATTCAACAATTCACTTTTCAATATACGATCAAGCTTCATAAGAAAGACAATTTTCAACTGCCTTTTTCCAACCACTATAAAGTTTACTCATTTCTTCTTTTGATTTTTTCGGTGTGAAACAAACATCAAGATCAACTTTCAAATCATCCATTTTCCAGAAACCAGTTGCCAACCCCGCTAAGAATGCAGCGCCTGTCACTGTTAATTCATTCGATTTCATTCGTTCCACAGAACATTGCATCAAATCACTTTGGAACTGCAATAAGAAATCATTGGCACAAGCTCCACCATCCACTTTCATACGACGAATCGGTAAACCAATGTCTTTTTCCATCGAAGCAAGTACATCCATACTTTGATAAGCCATGGCTTCTAATGCAGCACGAACGATATGATTTTTATTAGCGCCCAATGTTAAACCAACAATACTTGCTTTACAAGAAGAATCCCAATAAGGCGCTCCCATACCCACAAAAGCTGGCACAACATAGACACCTGCTGTATCCGGTACAGAACTAGCCATTTTCGCTGTTTCTTTCGTATCCGAGAAAACATTTAAATTATCACGAAGCCATTTCATTAATGAACCAGAAACGAAAATACTTCCTTCTAAAGCATAAGTAACTTCATTACCAATTTTCCAACCTACAGTACTCAATAAACCATAAGCACTCGACACCACTTGGTTTCCCGTATTCATCAACATGAAACCACCAGTACCATACGTATTTTTTACCATACCTTTCTCAAAACATCCTTGTCCAAAAAGAGCCGCTTGTTGATCTCCAACAGCCGAACAAATCGGAATATTTTGATTAAAGAACAATCCAGGAGCCGTTTGGGCATATTCACAAGAAGTAGGCATTATTCTTGGTAACATAGATTTAGGCACTCGCAAAGTCTCTAACAATGTATCGTCCCATTCACATGTAAAAATGTTAGCCAATAAAGTTCTTGAAGCATTCGAAACATCTGTAACATGGGTAGTTTGCCCGCTCAATTTATAAATCAACCAGCTATCCACTGTTCCAAACATCAATTCCCCACGATCCGCCTTTTCTTGTGCGCCATCTACATTTTTCAAAATCCAACGAATCTTGCTGGCAGAAAAGTAAGAATCAATAATCATCCCCGTTTTTTCCGCAATCATAGGCTCATAACCAGCATCTTTCCATCGTTGACAAATATCATTTGATTGTTTCGATTGCCACACTAGAGCGTTATATACTGGAAGACCTGTTGTACGATCCCATACGATTGTTGTTTCTCTTTGGTTCGTAATCCCTATAGAATCAATTTCACGAACATCAATCTTACTTTTCAAAATAACTTCACTGCAACAAGTTAAAGCGCTGATCCAAATCTCATTGGCATCTTGTTCAACCCATCCAGGTTTTGGAAAAAACAAATTCGTTTCCTTTTGTGAAATTCCAACGATTTCACAATCGTGATTAAATAACACAGCACGTGTGCTAGTCGTTCCCGAATCAATCGCTAAAATATATTTACCCATAATCTAATCCTCAAAATCAAAGTGAATATCAATTCCCATCGCATCACGAATGGCAATCATTTCCTTTTGTACCGGTTCACTAACTGGTACTCCCTTATCTTTACGATCCAACCAGACTTCGTATTCTTTTTCTCCAGCAGTATAAATTCTTGTTGCTCCCGGTGCTTTTTGAGAAGCTCTCAATTCTCGCAAGATATCTCCTGTCGTCTTCTTAAAATCATCAATATCCACAAAGAAATCTGGGTTAATGACAATAAAGAAATGTCCTAAGTGATATGGGCGGATCGAACCATCTTCATTTTTACCCTCAAGATCTTTTAAGAAAATTCCATTTTGTAAAGCAGCACAAAGAATTTCTACCACCGTGGCATAACCATATCCTTTGTAGCCACCTAATTCTTCTCCAAAACCACCAAGAGGAGCTAGAGCAGCTCGTTTCGAACGAATATATTTTAAGATCGTATCTGTATCCGTCATGATTTCACCATTACGATCACAAACCATTCCTGCAGGCGTTTCCTTACCAACACGTTGGTAGAATTCAATTTTACCATTTTGTGTAATTGAAGTGGCACAATCTAGAGTAAAAGGAAAGGCTTCATCCGTAGGAATTCCAAAAGTTAGAGGGTTTGTCCCTAACATATTTTCTACACCAAATGTTGGTGCAATCGAAGGACGAGCATTAGTACCTGTGATACCAATCATATTTTCTTTCACAGCCATACTAGTCCAATATCCAGCAATTCCATAATGAGAAGAGTTACGAACCGCTACCATTCCCAATCCATATTTTTTTGCCTTTTCAATCGCCATATCCATAGCCACTTTGCTCGCTACCATTCCCATTCCATCGTTGGCATCCAAAACAGCCGTTGCATAACGATCACGGATCACATCAATTTTTGTGACAGGATTTAAAATACCCGCAATAATACGATCGATATAAATTGGTTTAAAACGATTACAACCATGGCTTTCAATACCACGACGGTCGCTTTCTAATAAAACATCGGCACAAATTTTCGCATCTTCTACAGGTATACCATAGGCCGAAAAAGCTTGTACCATAAAATTTTCCATGACATCCCATGGAACATAAGGACGAGTTTCCATAATGTATCCTCCATTTAATTTTTTTGTAAGTATTTCTTTACGATAATTATACCGAAAAAAAAGAGAAAATGACACATTTTCCCTTCTATTCCAAATATCTATTTTTCAAAATCGTGATATCTTCTTCCGTAATATGTAGTTGATTACGAATATAAGATTGTAGGTTCCCATATTCTCTTTCTACAGTCGTAACACCATTCTTTAAAACATCTAATCCAACACCTTCAACCAGAACTAAATCTTCTCTATATTGTTCTGGACAACCCATTTCCAAGAATTTATTCGTACTCTGTTCAATCAAATCTGCTGTATATTCATTAGTCAACATAAAATCTTCAACAATTACATCCAAATCAAAATCTAAGATGGTAAGAAGCAATACGGCTGCCATCCCCGTACGATCTTTTCCCGCTGAACAATGCCACAATACAGCACCTTCTTCACAAGAAATGACTTCTTTTAAGAATGTAGAAAAACCATTTTGAGAAAACTCCGATAAAAACATATCTGAGTACATATTTGCCAAAAATCCCGATTTCAAAAAATGCATAAATGCTTCAAATCTATTATTTTCTTCTTCTCGTTTTGCTGCATTCATTTCTGATTCATCCAAAATGCGAATCGGATAATATCTTGCACCAGGAACATTTCGATCTGGTTCTCTATTAATTTCTTCCGAAGTACGGAAATCAAAAATCTTTTTTACACCAAATTCATTCACCAAACGATCAATATCTTCATCACTTACATACGTAAGTTTTCCTGTTCTAAGAAGTAATCCATTCTTAATTCGTTTTCCTTCTCGATTTACATAACCACCCAATTCTCTAGCGTTACGAATAGATGGAGTATGAATACTTTGTTTCATATACGTTTCTCCTTTTTTTGATATTATAGTATCACCAAAACCAAGAAGAACAAAGACTATTTTGAAACTACAAATTCTTCCCCTGGAGCAATCACAATGACTCTTTCTAGATTGATCACATGATCAATAATATCTTGTGGATTGCCATTGAAGGCACTGGCATTTGGCGCATCAACACAACCCCAATGAATACAAACTAACTTAGAATTTGGATACGCATTGGCTAGTTTATACGCATTTTCCAATCCTATATGAACCGCATTATCCGCAAAATCAAACAAAATAACATCTGGTTCTTCCATATGGAGTTGATAATCCATTAGACGACTATCTCCCACATACCAAATTTTACAATCTTCACAACGAACGTAAAATCCAAAATATTCTTCTTTTTCCCAAGTACGATAGTTGTATTTCTCAAAAAGATTTTGCCAATCGTGATCGGCAGGACAAAACTCAACTTCGATTCCCTTAATGCTCACTTTATCATGCCAAGTATGACCAACCGCATTATGAATATCACATTCTTCTTTCATTAATCCTGCTACATAATAAGATGTGTGAATTTCACCAATTTTATCTTTCAAATCCTTTAAAGTCGGACGAGAATAATGATCGTTGTCAACATGTGAAACAAAAACTCCATCCACAAAAGGAACATAATCCGTATCCATCACCATATCCACTAAAAGCGGCATATCAAATCCCTTTAATAAAGGATCAATCATTAAAATCGTACCATTCGAATTGATCATGGCACCTCCTCCACCTAACCAATATACGCTTGTTCGATTATGATTTTGAAAAGCTGCATGAGTCATTTTTACTGTAGCGGGTGCTTGCGCTTGTCCTTTTTCATTAACAATAAATTTTGTCATAACATATCTCCTTCTTACTATAAGAATAATGTACAAATTACTATTACACAACAGACCAAAAGAGATCATTATCCAAAAATAGACAAAAGATAAAAAATGTCAAAAAAAGAGACTACCGAAGTAATCTCTTTATTGATATAAGTTTGTTGATTAAGCCATGTATTCAGATACTAAATCTAATACTTGATCTGCTGTATCTTGTTCTAAACATTTAGCAGCTAATTCTTGAGCGGCTTCATAAGTGATAGAAGTTACTTGTTTACGAGCATTTAAGATTTGAGTAGCTGACATAGAGAATTCGTCTAATCCTAATCCTAATAAGATTGGTACTGCTTTAGGTTCTCCAGCCATTGCTCCACACATACCAGCCCATTTACCATTTTTGTGAGCTCCGTCAATAGTCATCTTAATTAAACGTAAGATACTTGGGTTCCATGGTTGATATAAGTAAGATACTTTTTGTGACATACGGTCAGCAGCCATAGAGTATTGGATTAAGTCGTTTGTTCCGATTGAGAAGAAATCTGCATATTTAGAGAATTGGTCTGCTAATACAGCAGCAGCAGGAATTTCAACCATCATACCAACTTGGATGTCATCTGCAACAGCGATACCTTCTGCGATTAATTTAGCTTTTTCTTCTTCGAAGATAGCTTTTGCGTCACAGAATTCTTGTACTGTAGCGATCATTGGGAACATGATGCAAAGTTTTCCATAAACAGAAGCACGGCATAATGCACGTAATTGAGTACGGAATACATCTTTTTGGTCTAAACATAAACGAATTGCACGGTATCCTAAGAATGGGTTCATTTCTTCTGGGAAATCATAGTAATCTAAGTGTTTGTCTCCACCGATGTCTAATGTACGAACAACAACTTTTTTACCACCCATACCTTCTAATACTTGTTTGTAAGCTTGGAATTGTTCTTCTTCAGATGGCCAATCTTTTGAATCCATGTATAAGAATTCTGTACGGAATAATCCGACACCTTCTCCACCATTTTTCAATACACCTTCAACGTCTTTGAATCCACCGATATTTCCAGCTAATTCAACTTCGTGTCCGTCAGATGTAATAGATTTTGCATCTTTTAATACTTTTAATGCTTCTTTATCTTCAGCAAATTTAACAGCTTTTGCTTTGTAAGCTTCGATTGTTGCTTCATCTGGGTTAACAACGATAACACCATCTAATGCATCTAATGCGATGATATCACCTGTGTTACAAGCTTCTAATACACCAGCACAACCTACTACTGCAGGAATTTCTAATGAGTTTGCCATGATAGCAGAGTGAGAAGTTTTACCACCAATTTCAGTAGCGAAACCTTTTACAAATTCATTTAATTGTGCAGTATCTGATGGAGTTAAGTCGTGAGCAACAATAACTGAATCTTCATTAATTGAAGTTAAATCAGGAATCATAACTCCAGTTAAGTTACATTTTAAACGGAAAGTAACGTCTTTAACGTCAGCGATACGTTCTTTAAAGTATTCACCTAATGTTTCAAATAAAGCGATTGCCATATTTGCATAGTTATCTACAGCATATTCAGCATTTACATTTTCATTTTTAATAGCAGCAACTACTTGATCGTGTAAATCAGGGTCACCAGCCATCATTAAGTGAGCATCAAATACAGCTAATTCTTCTTCACTTAAACGTTTAGCAGCTCTTTCTTTAACACCTTCGATGTCTGTTTTTGTTTTTTCTAATGCAGCTTCAAATTTTGCAACTTCAGCGTCAGCATCTTCAATTGTTTTCTTTTCAATCACAACTTTTGGTGTTTCAAGTTTATAAACTTTTGCAACACTTACACCAGCACTTGCAGCAATTCCTTTTAACATGATATTTCCTCCTATAAACGCGTAATAAAACGCTTTCAGCTATGAAAATTTTAACACTTTTTCACTACTTAGGCAATGAAAAAGGAAACTATGCATACAAAAAATAAAATTTTTTGTTACTTAATTTCCTCTTTTTAATATTAAATTGTTAATTTTTAATCAGATCCTTAATCACTTCGCCAGCTAAAATTAGCCCAGCAGCACTAGGGACAAAGGCAATGCTTCCCGGAATAACTTTACCATTTCTTTCATCCACCAAAGGGTTTTCTTGATGAATCGGAAGCTCTTTTGAATAAACAACTTTACAATGTTTGATTCCTCTTTTTCGTAATTCACGACGCATGACTTTTGCCAAAGGACATACGCTAGTTTTATTAATATCGGATACTTCAAATTGAGTAGGATCTAGTTTATTACCAGCTCCCATGCTCGAAATAATTGGTACATCATATTCTTTACATTTTTCAACCAACGCAATTTTCGCACTCACTGTATCCACGGCATCGACGACATAATCGTACTCTGAAAAAGGAAACGAATCTGCGTTTTCTGGCAAGAAAAAACACTTGTAAGTACGAACAACTGCTTCTTCGTTAATATCTAAAATACGCTCTTTCATCACATCCACTTTATCTCTTCCAACCGAAGATTTTGTTGCAATAATCTGACGATTGATATTCGAAAGGGATACCGTATCCATATCAATAAGATCCAATTGTCCCACACCACTTCTTGATAAAGCTTCCGCAACATAACCACCGACACCACCAACACCGAAAATCGCTACACGTGCTCTTTCCAATTTATCCATGGCTTCTTTTCCAAGAAGAAGTTCTGTTCTAATAAATTCTTCTTTCATTTGTCATTACTCCGCAAATAAAGGGGTTGAAAAATAGCGTTCCGCTGTATCCGGAAGAACTGTAACAACCGTTTTTCCCTTACCAAGCTCTTTAGCTAAACGTATTGCCGCTACCACATTTGTTCCACTCGAAATACCACACATAATACCTTCTTTTGAAGCCAAATCTTGAGCCATTTGTAAAGCTTCTTCATCCTTGATGATACAAATTTCATCGTATACTTGTGTATTTAAAATTTCCGGAACAATTCCATCACCAATTCCCATTTGAATATGTGTTCCAATCAATCCTCCCGAAAGAATAGCGGCATGTTCTGGTTCAATCGCCCAAATTGTCATATCCGGATATCTTTCTTTTAGAGTTTCTCCAATACCAGTAATGGTTCCCCCAGTACCAATTCCTGAACAAAAACCATCGATTGGACGATCCATCTGTGCCAGAATTTCCATAGCCGTTCCATCTTTTTGCGCCAAGGTATTATTAATATTCGCAAATTGTTGAGGAACAAACACTTTTTCATTTTCTCTTTCCATACGAAGTGCCGTTTGGAGACATTCTTCAATACAAGCACCAATATCTCCATCATCGTGAACCAAAATCACTTCAGCCCCATAATGACGAACAAGCTTTCTACGCTCTTCGCTCACTGAATCTGGCATAATAATAATTGTTTTATACCCTTTTACAGCTCCTACCAGAGCCAAACCGATTCCTTGATTTCCACTTGTTGGCTCAACAATAATCGAATCTTCTTTCAACAAGCCATCTTTTTCAGCCGCTAAAATCATATTATAAGCTGTACGCGTTTTAATCGAACCACCCACGTTCAATCCTTCAAATTTCACAAAAACGTCCGCACAATCTTCTGGTACGACACGATTCAATCGAATCATAGGCGTATTTCCCATGGCTTCTAAAATAGTATTATAAATCATTTCTCCACATCCTTCTTTTTCACAAATATACTTATATCATACTTTAACTTTTGACTCCAAGAATTTATAAGAAAAAGGAAGCTTGTCTTTGAAACAAACTTCCCAAAAATAGACTATTTTAAAACAGATTCTCCATTGCTTGTACAAACGTCTTTGTACCAATTGTACGATTTCTTCAACGCTCTTTCCAAAGTTCCATGTCCATCATTAAAACGATCAACATAAACGAAACCGTAGCGTTTTTTCATTTCACCAGTACCTGCAGAAACAACATCGATAGGTCCCCAATATAAGTATCCGATACAGTCAACACCATCTTCAATCGCTTCATGCACATTTTTGATATGTTCATTTAAATAGTGAATACGGAAATCGTCATCGATTGTATTATTTTCATTTAAGTTTTCATCCAAACCAACTCCATTTTCAACAATGAACAATGGTAAGTGATAACGATCGTATAAAATATTCAATGTATAACGAATACCCGTTGGATCTACAGCCCATCCCCAAGGTTTTGGTGCTTTATCTTTTAAGAATGGGTTTTCTTTACAAACAACTCCACCTGTATCAACTCTTAAATTCGTATTTACATCATAAGTTGTCGAACGATAGTAGCTAAATGACAATAAATCCACTGTATTTTCTTTAATCAATTGTAATTCTTCATCTGTAAATTCAACAACGACATTTTCCTCTTTCCAAACTCTTTTCAAATATGTAGGCACAATACCTAAACAGAATGGATCGGCCATATAGAAAATGTTCATTCTTTGTGTATCTAAAGCTCCCATTACATTCACTGGGTTACAATCGTAAGGATATGTAGCCGTAGAAGAAGCTGTCATCATACAACCAATTTGACTATCTGGATCCAATTCGTGACAAGCTTTTACAGTCAATGCGTTGGCAACCAAAATATTATGATAAGCATCCCATTTATCTTGTTCCGTTGTAGAACCAATTGGATCGGAAGGATCTTTAGGATCTTTGATTGTCAATACAGCTCCTGCAACTAAAGGCATTCTAAATAAGGCATTTACTTCGTTAAAAGTTAACCAGATTTTTACTTTTCCTTTGTAACGAGTAAATACTGTTTTGACATAATTCATCCAGAAATCAATTAATTTAGGATTTGACCATCCACCGTATTCTGTAACTAAGTGTAGAGGTGTTTCATAGTGTGAAAGTGTGATAACCGGAGCCATTCCAAGTTCGTTCATTGTATCAAACATATCATCATAAAATTTTAATCCGGCTTCATTTGGTTCACATTCATCACCATTTGGATAAATTCTTCCCCAGGCAATCGATGTTCTAAAAGAATTAAATCCCATTCCTGCCATCAATTTTAAATCTTCTTTATAACGGTGATATCCATCCACCGCTTCATGTGATAGATATACTTTGTCCGGATTCAATTTCATCTCATATTTTTTCGTTTCTTCATTCCAAGCAAGACCTGGATCTTTAGATGAAATTCCGACTAAGATATCCGTAACATTTGGTGCTTTACCATCTTCTAGCCAAGCCCCTTCGTATTGGTTTGCAGCAATTGCTCCACCCCATAAAAAATTCTTAGGAAAACTCATTTTCATATACCTCTTTTCTATAGAATATTTTATACACCTTACAAAATAGTTTCAATATTTTCTGTAAGAATTGTTACTTTTTCCGTATAGTACGATAAATACTCTTCTCTATGTTTTTTACGAATTTCTCGTGACAATAAACGAACATAAGATAATAACTGAATCTTTTTCAATACGTTCTCTTTTTCTTGTCCAAAATAATCAATCAATGTTTGTTCACACACTTTTTTAGCCAAATCGTAAGGTATGCCCATATACTCTTCTACAATAGAAGGATCTAGTTCCCCATGTCCCACATACGCTGTATAAATAGGAACAAATTCAAAAATCGGTTCTCCCGCACTCAACGTATCCATATCAATCAACATGGCCTCATCTTTTTCCATCATAATATTCTTTAAATGAAAATCACCATGAATCACCTTCAATGAATCCGGAATCAACATGAACATCGATTTTAATTTTTCATAAATCTTGGATGAAAGAACCGATTGAATATCCTCAATCTTTTCCAAATACATTTGTTTGATCGAAGGAAGCAATCCTTCTTCTACCGGAAGAGAATGGATTGTATGTAAAATATCTACACTCTTTTGAACCACCGTTTCAAATTCATCCGGATTATGAAGCAAGTAGCTAGCAAAGGATTGCGCATTCAACATCTCAAAAACCGTTCCATACAATTCTCCTACTTTTACAATATCAAAAGAAATTGGTGTTGGAATCCCTGCCACAAAGGCTGCCTTTGATAGTTCTTTTTCTTGAAAAATCGTTTCTAAGGAATCTGGATCTTTGTATACCTTAACAATTGTTTCTTCGTCCAATTTATAAACGTCCCCTTTAGCCCCTTTTCCAATACATTCACATCCATCAATCGAAAGCTGACGATATTCTTTTTCAACCGATACTAAAGACGTGAAACCAGTCATTTCAAATACATCATACACTTCCAATGAAAGTGCCACACATTTTAAAGATGGGTACTTCTTCGCTAAACGAAGAATAATTCTAAGACCAGCACTCGATATATATTCGACTTCTTTAAAATTTAATACCAATTGCCCAAAATCATCTTGAAGTGCGAGATTGATTTCTGCATCCACTTCTTTGGCATTTTGCGAAGAAATTCTTCCTTTTAAAAAAAGAATCATCGTATTTCCGTTCTTATATTTTTCCATAACTACCTCATTTACAGTAAAAACCTAATATAATTATATTACTATACAACTAATCAATACAAAAGTTAGATTCAAATATTATTTCATATACATTTTTTATTTTTTGTTTAGTATTGATAAACAATTTTTACAGAGTATAATGGGATAGCGAGGTACAGATTATTATGAACATACGAAATTTAAAAAAGAATAAAACATTACGATTTCTATTTTCCGTTTTACTAATTGTCCTAAGTGCAGTCGCTCAAAGTTTTATTATGCAAGTCTTTATGAATCCTTGTAACTTATTATCAGGAGGGTTTACTGGAATATCCTTATTAGCCAATAAAATCTTGGGCTTACAAGGTATTAATTTTCCAGTATCCACAGGAATTCTTTTATTAAACGCACCAGCTGCTCTATTATGTGCAAAGTATATCTCAAAACGATTCACACTACTCAGCGTGATGCAGTTTGTTCTAGTCTCCATCTTTTTGGAAATTCTCCATTTTGAACCACTATTTGACGATATCATTCTAAACATTTTGTTCGGAGGAATTCTTTGGGGAAGCAGTATCGCTCTAGCACTAAAGGCTGGCGGATCCACTGGAGGAACGGACTTTATCGCTCAATTTGTTTCCATAAAGATTCACAAAGGAATTTGGGAATACGTCTTTGCGTTCAACTGTTGCATGTTACTTATTTTTGGATATATATTCGGATGGATCTATGCAGGATATTCCATCGTTTTCCAATTTTTATCCACAAAAATGATCTCCACGCTATATCATCGTTTCGCCCAAGTAACCTTAGAAATTATGACAAAAGAACCAGAGACGGTATCACAAGCTTTCTTTGATACAGTACAACATGGTATGACCGTCTTTACTGGATATGGTGCATATTCACACAGTGAAATGTATTTATGCAAAGCCGTCATCAGTTCGTATCAAGTAGAAGAAGTGATTTATGCGATTCGTCACGCGGAACCACACGCTTTAATCAATACATATCAAACACTAAATTTTTATGGAAACTTCCACTTTGATCCAATTGAATAAGAAAAGGAAATGTTTACGCAACATTTCCCTTTTTTTATACTATAAATTGTAACAACATACCGCAAATACTCGCCGAAACAAATAAGATGGCAATAACCTTTGCGATATCCTTCTTATTTGCTTCATACGCAAATAAGACCATCAATCCCATTCCCGCATTTGTCGCAAGACCCGCTACTAAAGAACCAAAAGATAAAGATTTCAATATGTATAATTGAGCCAAAACAACAGTGGCTGCACAATTTGGAATGAAACCAAAAATACTCGCTAGAATCGGTTGGAAAATAGAATCGGTTAATAAGATTTTTTGTAAAGATTCAATTCCGATCCAATCAATCAATAAACCAAGCACTAAACTTGTGACAAACACAAAGACATAAATTTTTAGAGTACGAATTAAAGCACTAATTGGTAGAGGGTATTGTGTGTAGCAACACGGACAATCCACACCGTTGCTACTTTCTTCGTATTCGCCTTCTTCCAAATCTTCCTCTTCCATATCATCGAACAATAAGATTTTTTGTTTCGGAAAAATAACACGATCGACAATAAATCCAGTTGCCACAGCCAAAATAAATTTAGTCGCAAGAAGAGGTAATAAAGTTGGAATCATACTTGGCGTTGAAATTAGAATAGGAATGGCTTCATCGCTCGTCGCAATAAACACCGAAACCAGAGTTCCTAATGTGATACTATTTTGAATATACAACATAGCGGCTAAAATACTAAAACCACATTGAGGGATCAATCCAATAAGTGCACCAATGATTGGTCCATATTTTTGTAAACCAAAAAATAAACGATCATCACTTGTTTGCCCACGTTCAAAACGTTCTAAAATACAATATGTAATATATAATAAAGGTAACATCAACCATGTATCGTGAAATACATCACTCAGCAATTCGAACATAAAACACCTTCCTTTTTTTAGAGTACGAGACTCATTATATCATAAGAAAAAGAAAATACAGAAAAATCTGCATTTATTTTTTTTCTAAAACTCGTCCATCAATGGAAATAGTCACTTCCGATAAAGAAATGTCTTTTCCACTTATTTCAATCGCTTTTCTCACCGCATTAGATAACCCGCCACAACAAGGCACTTCCATCTTCACCACTGTAATACTTTGGATATTATTGTTTGTGAAAATAGCGCTTAGTTTTTGCGAATAGTCAATACCATCCAATTTTGGACAACCAATTAAAGTAACTTTTCCTTTCATAAAATCTTCATGAAAAGCTCCATACGCAAAACCAGCACAATCCGCGGCAATCAAAACATCTGCCATATCAAAATATGGAGCAGCCATAGGAGCGAGTTTAATTTGTGGAGGCCAGTTTTGAAGACGCGAAATACCACCAGATACCAAAGGAACTTCTACAGTCTTTAATGATTGTACTTGAACACCTGGACAACCTTTTTTATTAGCTTCTTGTGCTTTCTTTACTGCTTCTTCATCATAAGCTGGAGCTTCTCTTTCTTCAAAAGAAATTGCACCTGTTGGACAAGCTGGTAAACAATCTCCAAAACCATCACAAAAATGTTCACGAACCAATTTGGCTTTTCCATCTACCATATCAATGGCTCCTTCATGACAAGCATTGGCACAAAGAGAACATCCATTACATTTTTCTTCATCAATACGAATAATTTGTCGAATCACAAAAGAATCCTCCTTAAACAACATAAATTATAAACGAATTTCCTAATTTCCCAAAAAGATATGCTCAAAATCAATATATTTTTCGTATATATAAGTGGAGGTAAAAATTATGAACGATCTAACCAAAGAATATGTTCACGAAGCATTTTCAAATCCTACAAAACTCGCATACTGGCTAATTTCACAATTTCCAGAACGAAACATTCATCACGAAGACATTCAACCCTTTTCATTGGTACACACCAACCAAGAAGCTGTTTCTAGTTAAATCTCTTTTATCGCAAAAGACACGATTTATTTTTTCATTATAGCCGATGATCCAACCAATGTATGTCTACGCTTTCTATTTCATTATGGGGACTATCTATCGCAATATGTGAAAATGGGAATCTATCCAAGTTCACTACTAAAACCCGAGTTCATCTTATTTTATACAGGAGACAAAAAGCTAGATCATACGATCACATTAGAAACCGAACCCTATTTTCATCTGGAAGCTAAAGTGTTTCCACTAAAAAAAAGCTAGTTATCTAGCTTTTTTTAAACCCAATATTCTTCGATACATACCCGGATGATTGTATTCTAAACATTCAATGAAAGGATGTGGATTTACATCAACCAATTCATCGCGCGAAAGATTTTTAAAAAGACGAATTAAATCTTCTCCATATCCTTCTTTGACAGCGTTTTGATCCGCCTCATACTCTTCTCTTCGAACAACATAGTTATTGTAGATCGAGAACAAGAACATAAAAGGTTCCAAGACAAAACCAGCTAACATAAAATACAAATAGTACGAGCTTTCTTGTAAACCAAACTGTCCATTCACAAAAGTCGCCCATTCTTTAATCAACATTCCATTTGGGATCATCCAAATCAGTAATACAATTAAAATGGCTAAAAAAGTATATTTTATATAATTGAAAATATCCTTCTTATGTTTTAAATGACCGATTTCATGAGCTAAAACACCATATAATTCTCTTTTCGAGTTCTCATTTAGAAAATTGTCGGCAATTCCTACAATTCGATAAAACGGGATGGCAAGAACAAACGCATTTTTTGTTGTCGACTTTTTCGATTCGTTATACACCTTAATTCCTTTGATTTTCTTTTTAACACCCGTCATCATACGTTGGATCTCGGATAGTAATTCTTCATATTCTAAATCCGTAAATGTATATTGTTTCATCATAACAAACAAGGATAAAACCATAAAAACAAAAAATAGAAGTACGAATACAAGAAGAATGACTAACACAAAGAAAAAGGATTGTATATATGTGATATTAAAGGAATTCGTCCATTCCACAATATGCTCGCAAAAGAAAACCATGACCCCAAATAATACAAACTCCATCAACAAATCTAATAAGACTTCTAAAATGAAATCTTTATTAAACTCTTGGATTGTTTTTTTATTCATGCCAAACTTTTCTTCAATATGGAATGTCGCATAATATTCAACCACATAATTTAAAATCATTGTTAATCCACTAATTGTTAATACTGTGACAAACAAGGTTACATAGACATTGTGAAAAGCTTCCATCCATTTAAAAAACGGTGAAAATAACACAAATAAATCAATACCAATACTGGCAATTTCAGATTTATACGACAAAGCACGATATTCACTCTTATACGCTAAAAATTCCTGATATCTTTTTTTATCATAAATATCCGATACTTCTTTTGGAAGAGGCATCTTCCTTTGTTTATCCCGAAGTGAATTTAAATAGAAATGAAACACTTCTTGTACTATAAAATAAATAACTAAAATACTTTTTATCAACATAACTATCACCTAGTTACATATCCTACCACAAACACAAAAAAGAACGAGCCTAGACTCATTCTTAATACTCTTTCTTCTTCATTATATTCACACTGATTAAATAAGATAGCGTGACTGCTATACAAACAACAACGACCAAAACCAGGAATACCGCTGATGGACTTACTGCATCTAATTTTTCTATCCATGAAATTAATGATGCTTTTGGAACGATCTTTTCTAATATAAGAGGTATAACCATAAAAACACCTGCAATGATCGTCATCACAATACGGCTTCTTTCAATTCCGAACTTTAATTGAATCGGCACCATAATCGAAGGAAATAAGAAAATCATCAACAAGAAACAAAAGAACATAGGAATCAATTCACCAATTGGCATCAAAGTTCCTTTTGTGACATTAGAAATCAAGTAAATTCCAATACTTAAAATCCAAGATGAAATACCTGCTAAGATACAAAATACATATTTTTCTTGCACATAGATTTTTTCATCCACTGGAAGCGTCAATAAAAACGAATATCCATTGTTGATCTCATCGTATGAAATCGTACTGATTGCTAAGATGGTAAACAAGAAAGGAAGATATCCAAATATAAATTCTCCTCCCATCGTAAATCCAAACACAACACCCATTAATAAGAAAATATACAACGCTTGTTTACGACTTAAAATAATCCGTATATCTTTTTCTAATAATCCAGTCATTATCGATATCCTCCTGTCATCATAAGAATAAGATTATCAATACCACTTTTCTCAATCGTTAGATTTGGATAGTTTTCTTGATAATATTGTCTCTGATTCGTAAAACACACCACCCCATTGGATGTATTAACGGTTTTTAAAATGTACTCTTTATCTAAATTTATTAACTGATTGTCATCTAATTTAAGAATTCCATATTGATCCAAAATGACATCTGTATCTTCCTTAAGGATGATTTTTCCATCATGAATTAAATAAATATTGTCACAAAGCGATTCTAAATCCGAAGAAATATGGGAAGTAATCAAGATCGAGCGCTCTTCGTCTTCCAAAATATACTCTCTCAAAATATTCAACACATCCATTCTAGCTTCCACATCCAATCCAGCGGTTGGCTCATCCAAAATTAATAATTTCGCTTTGTGCGTGATTGCCACCAACAATTTTACTTTCGCTTTCATCCCTGTTGAAAACTCACGAACCTTTTTATTCATCGGAAGCTTCAGTTCTCTACATTTTTGTAAGAATGAGGCATCTTCAAATTCTTTATACGATTTTTTCAAAATATGATATATATCTTGAACCGTTAATTCTTTCGAAAAGCTTGCTTCAGATAAACAAACACCCCATTCCAGTTTATCTTTGGCACAAAAGTCTTTTTGATTCTTATCCAAGACAATGACTTCACCACAATCTGGCTTAACAAGCCCCAAGATAAGTTTAATTGTTGTACTCTTACCAGCTCCATTTTTCCCAACCAAACCAGTAATTGTTCCTTTAGGAATTTCCATACTCAAGTTCAATTTAAATCCAGAATATTCTTTTTCTACATTTTTTATAGAAATCATAACGTTTCCTCCAAAAGCAATTCCATCATTTCTTTTATTTCTTCTTTCGTCATTTGTACCATCTTCGCATGTTCAATAACTTCCACCAATTCATCTTCAATCCGTTTAAAACGAGCTTCTTTCGCAAGATTATGATCGGCTTCTAAAACAAATGTTCCTTTTCCATGAACTGTTCGAACAAAACCATCTTCTTCCAATTTGTCATACGCTTTTTTTACCGTTAAAGCACTAATTTTTAATTGATTCGAGAAAGCACGAACCGAAGGAAGCGCATCTCCTTCTTTCAACTCTCCTTCAATAATCTTGTTTTTTATTTGATCCACCAATTGTTCATATATAGGAATCATAGAACTTTGATTTAAAATAATATGCATATTGTTCACCTTTTCTCTATAAACAGTATATAACAGTGTGCATCTGTTTTCAAGTGTTATATACTGTTTGCTCTAAAAATATAAAAAAAGTGAGAATCACTCTCACTTTTTAAGCCAATGCTTGTGCAATCGTTGGTACAAACTGTTTCTTACGAGATACATACGTAGCTGCATCTGGATTATCAAATGCTTTTTTAACTTGATCGGCAAAACGACCAACCACAATGTATCGACTTCCCTTTCCTTCCACGTTTGTGAAAGCCATTAAGTGACAAGGGAAATTACGAATCTTGTTCTGTTCTTTCATAAATGCTTCAAATTCATCGGCAATTTCATCGACATCTTTAAGATCGTAAGTAAATGTTTGTGAAACACAAATTTGGTGTCCACTTAAAATATATTCTTTTACATCCGTATACAATAGTTTCTTAAAATCTTTACCCTTAATCGAAGCAGTCTTCGCAAACAATTCAGCCGCTAAATCATCAAATTTAAAACCATAATCCACTTCAATCGCAGAAGCTAACAATTTATCTGTTTCCGTAGTTGTTGGAGAATTAAAATTCATTGTATCACTAATAATTCCATAAGCGACCAATTTTGCGGTTGTATCACTCATCTTAATACCATGTTCTCTAAACATCATACCCACAATAGTACAAGTAGACCCCACTGTCATATTTCTAAATACAATCGGTTTGCTTGTTTCAATATCTCCAATACGGTGGTGGTCAACAATTTCTACCACTTCCGCTTGATCAATATCCGCAATCGTTTGTTTCTTTTCATTATGATCAACCAAAATAAATTGTTTTGGTGTTTTCTTCAACAAATGATAACGAGATAAAGAACCAATGATCTTATTCTCTTTTGAAACAATAGGATAGGCAGTGTGACGAGTTTCCAGCATTACTTTTTCAACGTCTTCTACATATTCGTTTTTATTAAACTTTACAATTTTATCCGCTGGTGTCATGATCGCATCCACTGGAATTGAACGATAGATGACATGAATGACATTCATCATATTGTATTCTGTCGAAATGATAGTAGTTCCCATAGCTTTTGCCATATCAATAATAAAGCTATTAGGTTGGAAATTTTCACAAATAACGATACAAGCACAGCCTTTTGCCATACATTTGATCATTTCATCTTCGTGATCGTTAACGATCATGATTGCTCCATTTAAGTTTTTTTCAATCGAACGACGAGTCGTTATTTCAACTTCTCCACTCTTTTCAATCGTTCCCTTATTCAAATAGTGTCCTTTTAAAGCTTCGACAATACTATCGTTAGGTGTATTCTTTAAAAGATCTCTTTTTTGTTCAACATCTTGTAGTTGCAGCTTTGCAATTTCTGCAATTGTGGTTGAACCAACAAAACAATCGTCTTTGTCCACGATATACATTGTTTTTACACGATAATTCGCACTTAAAAGTTGTGCCTGCAAAGTAGTCGTTCCAACTGGTAAAATACAAGGATCATCACAATCTAATTCTTCAATAGTACTTTTTGCGGTTGTTAAGTATAAAGGCTTAGATACACCAAGTTTGTCCAAAATAAATTGTGTTTCTCCATTTAAATGTCCCAATCTTGCAGGAATGGCATTTTCACCAAGTTTTTGTTTTAATTCAGCTAACGCAATGGCTGAACACACCGAATCAGTATCCGGATTTTTATGTCCAATTATATAAACGGGTTCCATTTTTTATCGCACCTTCTCTAAAATATATATTAGTATATCATATTAAATAAAAAAAATGGGATACGAATATCCCATTTTGTGATAATCTATATATTTTTCGTAAGGAAATATGTTTTTTAAGCTAATTCATGAACAAATTGAACAAAAGCTATCTACTACTCTATGACTTTAGGAAGGATAACTTCTCCTATTCCACCACAATACTTTGTCGTTAAATCAATAATTCGTTTTGCGGTTTCAATCAAATATTCTTGAGAAGTAAATTCATTTCCTTGAACAATGTACCAAACGTTCTTTGAATCTTCTGTAACTAATGTCTTTAATACCTGACGAATTTCTAAACGACACAAGACATCATTCGCATCATCAATATACGAATATTCATGTTCATTGATGGGTTGAGCTCCTTCTTTTCCCAAAGGAATGAAATTTTCATCGCCATTTGTAAAACGAAGTGTTACATTTCCATCTGTCTTATCAATATCGTGTGCTCCCAATGCCAGTTTTGATTCAATAGAAATCAGATTGTAGATGTCCACAGCCGTATTTATAAAGGCTACATCCGCACGCTTGATCAATAATTTGATCAAATTCTCACTTGCAGGCACATTCTTTCTTCTTTTCACACCCGTATGATCGTGAAGAAGATTGTATCCTTCTAAGATACGATCCTCTTTCACATTCAAATCTTTATACTTTTGATACAATTCTTCTATTTTCTTTTTTCGGAAACCAAACCATTCCTCATTTTCCCGATTGTCTATCCCTGTTATTTTCGCAAATACAATTTTTACATCCGCATCCAAAACGCTTTGTTGGACAAAAAATTCCATTATAGTTGGTTAAATGCGTTTTCTAAGTCAAAGATAATATCATCTGCGTTTTCAATACCAATGCTTAAACGAATTGTATTTGGATAGATTTCTTGTGCTTCCAATTCTTCTTTTGTACATTGAGAGTGCGTAGTTGTTGCAGGGTGAATAACTAAAGATTTCGCATCCGCAACATTGGCAAGAAGAGAGAATAATTGTAAGTTATCAATGAATTTGAAAGCTTCTTCTTGGCCACCTTTGATGTTGAAAGTAAAGATACTTGCTCCTCCATTAGGGAAATATTTTCAAACAACGCGTGATCTGGGTGATCTTCTAAAGAAGGGTGATTTACTTTTTCTACCAATGGGTGATTCTTTAAGAATTCCACAACTTTTTTCGTATTTTCATTGTGACGATCTAAACGAAGTGACAATGTTTCTGTTCCTTGAAGAAGTAAGAATGCGTTAAATGGAGATAAGCAAGCTCCTGTATCTCTTAAGATAATCGCACGAATATACGTTACGAAAGCAGCAGGTCCAGCAGCATCCGTAAATTTAACTCCGTGATAAGAAGGGTTTGGAGCTGAAATCCAAGGATATTTTCCAGAAGCTGCCCAGTCAAACGATCCACCGTCTACAATGACACCACCTAAAGAAGTACCGTGTCCTCCAATGAATTTTGTTGCAGAGTGAACAACGATATCTGCCCCATGTTCTAATGGTCTAAATAAATATGGAGTTCCAAATGTATTATCAACGACAACAGGTAATCCATGTTTGTGAGCAATTTGAGCAATCGCATCCAAATCAGGAATGTCACTATTTGGATTTCCTAATGTTTCTAAATAAATCGCTTTAGTGTTTTCTTGGATAGCTGCTTCCACTTCTTCTAAGTTGTGCGCATCAACAAATGTTGTATCAATCCCAAAATTACGATATGTGTGTGCTAATAAGTTAGATGTTCCACCATAAATTGTTTTTTGAGCAACAATGTGTTCACCAGTTTTAGCCAACGCTTGGATCACATAAGAAATAGCAGCGGCACCTGAAGCTACGGCTAGACCAGCAACCCCACCTTCTAATTTTGCGATACGATCTTCAAACACACCTTGTGTCGAGTTAGTTAATCGACCATAGATATTTCCTGCATCGGCTAATCCAAAACGAGCAGCCGCGTGTTCACTGTTTCTAAATACATAAGATGTTGTTTGATAAATAGGAACCGCTCTTGAATCTGTTGCTGGATCTGGATTTTCTTGTCCAACGTGAAGTTGTAATGTTTCGAATTTGAATTGTCTTTGTTCTCTTGTAATGTTAGCCATAAATTTATCCTCTTTTCTTTCTTGTGATGGAAAATATTATTGAAAAAATAAAAAACGTCCTAATCTTAGGACGTCATTAACGTGTTACCACCTAAATTCATTATTATTTCACAATAATAACCTTATCAAGTACCATCATACTCTTCTTCTATAACGGGAATTCCCGAAAAAGCCTCATCGACTCTTTAGCTCCAAGACCATCTTCATAAAGCTTCGCTCTCTTCTTTTCACCAACCAGAAGTTCTCTTTGCAGCTTGTCCTTACTACTCTTCTCTTCGTTGCTTTTATTTATCTTGTGAATACATACTATACCACTAGGAAATAAAAGTCAACACTTATTTCCTATTTTTTTACTAGGATTATAGGATTTAGAAAAAAATAGAAAGCTCTATTTTTCCAAAATAATCAAGCCACATTCAGTAGGATGATCCATATACAATACTTTCGTTTTATTCGTTTTGTACAAAAGAAGCTTTAAAATAATCGTAAAATCTCCACCAGCTCCAATAAGCATAATACTTCCAAAAAAGAAGAAGAATAAAGAACCATTGATCAAAGAAATCAACATGGGAAGAATGCCTAAAAGAAGCCCAGGCATAATCGCACCTAATATATATTGCCCTTTAGACAAAGGCTCTAAACAAGTACAATAAGGTGTCAAAGAATCTTTCATAATCCCAAACTCAATCGATTTCGATCTATCTTTGATAAACAATCCCCAAACGAACCCATGAATCGCTTCGTGAATGATTATCCCTGCCATCATACTTAAGAATAAGAAAATGGAGTCAGTGAACGATAATGTATTATAAATATTATGCTGAAAAAAGAAGAATCCAATTGGCAAGATGATTGGAATAGATAACACAAAGGCCATGACATTCGCAAAACCAATAGAAATAATCATATTCTTTGAAACAAAACCATCTTTTTCCTTTTGTTTGATAAAAGACATCACTTTTTCCAAACGAATTTTTTCTTTTTCCGTTAGTATTCTTTCTTTCATAACTCTCCTTATAACAGTTCAAAATGTTTCAACGCTTTTGTGATGCCATCGTTACAAATATTATCGGTGACATACGTAGCCAACGCTTTTAATTCCTCGACTGCATTTCCCATCGCAATACATTCTCCTGCACTACGAAACATCGCTTTATCATTATACCCATCGCCAAAAGCGTAACAATCTTCTTTATTTACACCAAAATATTCCATACAAAAAGTAATAGCCGAACCTTTGTCAAAATCTTTGGTCGAACAATCCGCGTGACCATGTCCACCATGATCGTTAAAAACCAAATACTCTTTTAATGGACCATTCATCATATTGTCTCTTTGTTCTAAAGAGGTGTACCAAATGTCAAAAGTATAGATAGGCTGATTCTGATACTCTTCCACGTTCTCATCCCCATATACTTTTTTTACCAGATTCTTTTGATCTTCATTTAAACGATAAGGGATGATCTTATCATCGCTAATAAGAATAGCCCCACCCTGACTGGCATCAATATACGAAAGATACATGTCCAGCTCTTCTTGAGAAAAAGCTTTTCCAAAAATCTTTTTTCCCTTATAAATTATATATCGTCCATTGGCACATATGACACCACTTACCTGCTTTCCAAACAAAGAAGTCGCATAGATAGGGGCACGTCCTGTACAGATAAATGTTTTTTCTCCATTTTTCATTAAAAGCTTTAGCGCTCTCGAATTTCCTTCCGGGACGTTTCGATGAATGGCTAATGTCCCATCTATATCAAAAAACAACAAATGCATATTCTCACCTCAAAATTAGTATACCAAGAATAGATGCTTATATAACCATTTTCCCACTCAAACGACAAAAAAGAAGTATGACTTGCATACTTCAATCAATTCTATCGTTTTGAAATCTTGATAAGTGTTCCAAAGGTAAGATTCCTCTTCCCTTATATAAGCCACATCCATCGTTGACCAATTGGTTATTAATCGCACCAAACATATTTACATCCAACTTGGATAAATCCAGATTTTGTAGACGAGATAAGCGCTGATACGCTTCAAAATACAAAGGGTGCTCCATTAATTCTTTTTGATCATCACGACTCCGTTCCATTTCCTGTTTCTGTTCGTATCCCAAATGATTGGCTTCTCCAATTTCCGCAAAATCATCCATACTCTTGGTACGAAGCTGGATTTCTAAATACGATTTAGACATTTGATCGTATAAAGTAATATGCAAAGAACGATACCCAGAAGCACTTGGATTTTCAATATAGTCACGATAATATCGTCTGACCTTTGAATGTAGACGCTTTGAAGGAAAAGAAGCATCGTCCACTTGCGGAATAAAGCCTCGTGCTTTCAAAAAATCTGGTAACATATCAGCAATTTGATATAAGTATTTTAATTCAATTTCTTCTTGAGAGTCGTTTGGTCCAATGTGACATTTAGGAATCGAAAGAACGATTCGATACGCAATCAAATCCTTAAAGCTCTTCACCTTCGTCAATAAAGGAGCCAATTCAGGAAAACACTTATTTTTCTTATAATGATTATAAAAATAAGTCAGAATATATCCATTAAACTTTTCTTCCACACGAATGACCGATTTAATCCTCCCCTTAAAAATAAAAGCTAGAAATGGATATTCGTTAGCCATATGTTTATACAATTCTCGAATACGTTGGGATTGGGAAGATAAGAAATGGTTTTGTTCCAAAAGATTAATCAATTGTCGAATGGTCATGGCATGCGCAATGTCCATTTCGTTGTCCGAACGCTTCAAATCTCGTTCATATTGATGAAGAATCTTTAAAACTGTATCTCCGTTGTAAAAATAATCGTCTAAAAAAAACATTTCTATTCCTCCATTTGACGATTACTATAGCACAAAATTCTAATTATTCAAAAACTTTAAAGTGTGCTTTTCGAAAAGGTTCGGGATAGAATAAGGAATACGCTTGTTCAATTTCTTCTTTGGACAACGCTTTATTCGACAAAATATGATATTTTACCCCATAAAGTAGAATCGAAGTTTCCGATTGTAAGAAACCATTTTTCAAATAAAAAGAAAGTCTTTTTTCCGAAATTGTATCGTAAGGAACTTCGCTCTCAATAATAATGGTCTTTGAAGAAAAGGCATCCAATAATAATTGAAGAAGTTTAGAACCATACCCCTTATTCTTTTCCTTTTCAAAAATCCCAAAATAATCGACTAAACAGTAGTCTTGTTGAAATACACAATTCATATAACCACGAATCTCTTGTTCATAATATCCATATAAATACGAATTCGGGTTTTCTAAGATCATCGCAAGTGGTTTTAGTTCGTCTTCTGGAAAATCTCGAATCATATACGTATCATAAATTTTCGAAAACTCTTCTTTAGAAAGATTGACCATACTTTTACGATTTTTATCCATCCACTCTGTGGCAAAATCCACAACCGAACGAATCGGAAACAATCGACTAAAGGCTTGTCCAATCATTCCTCTAGAGACAGGCTTCTCCTTTTCAAAAGTCAGACCTATTTGTTCAAAATCCGAATCATCGTAAACGATTTCTTCAAATTCTGTCCAACCCGAATCCAACATAGAACCCTGGGTTTCTGTAAGAAGATATTTTTGTTTCGCTTCCGCAAGATGCATCGATGTACAACGATCGTAACCAACCCCTAGAAGCAAGACTTTGGCATCCAAATCGTATAGCTTCTGTAAAGGAGATTCTTTCCCTAAACCAAATCGTAAAGCGTGATCATCCGTAATAAACTTTGCCAACTTTCCATTCGCACTAAAAGAAACTTGAGGATGAGAAGAACGAATCGTTCCTGGATAGCGAAAAAATGCATCCGCAATACGCCCCATTTCCCTTGTTGGTGTATACAAAGGATCATAAGCTGGCAATTCCCTTTTTATTTTTTCAATCCATTCTTTAGGAACTGGAGGGGCTTGCCAATAATCAGGACTTGTCCAATCACCTGATTGAGAAGGCATCACAATCGTTCCTTCTTCCCCAACCGTTTCAATTAATGCTTGTATCAGGGCAATTTCTTTTCCAATCACCCAACCAATTCGAGACAAAGAAGAATGGACTAAGACAACATCTCCCTTTTTCACTCCCAATTGTTCTAAATCTATTTTTATATCTTCTTTTGAATACGGTTTTATACTTCTTTCAATCACTTCTTTTTCCATAAATCCTCCAAAAAAGACAAAGATTTCTCTTTGTCTCAGATTGTTGACAAAAGGGTACGTTTCTCTTTGAGAATCGTGCTCTTTCTTT
>JAUNDJ010000028.1 GCA_030526175.1 Bacillota bacterium | reverse complement strand
TGAGCGCTATGCGCGATGAAAGAAAAACCACCAGCTAGGCTGGTGGATAATTATTCTAGTTTTTATAAGTTTCTACGCGAATAACACCTTCGATTTTTTTGATTGCTTCAATTGTTTGAGCACTTGCTTCTTGGTCCATATCTAACATTGTATAGGCGATTTCACCTCTTGATTTGTTTGATAAGTTTTCGATATTGGCATTATCTACGGCAATGCAGTCTGTGATTTTTGCGATCATCTTTGGCACGTTTTTGTGAAGTACACAAATACGGAATGGTGAAGTCAAGCGACTAGCGTTGTTTGGTAAGTTAACAGAGTTAATAATATTACCATATTTTAAATATTCCATTGTTTCTTGTGCAGCTTTTACAGCACAGTTTTCTTCACTTTCAGCTGTACTAGCTCCTAAGTGTGGCATAGGAATTACGTGTGGGTGATCGGCTAACATTGGAGATGGGAAGTCTGTTACATAACATCCGACTTTTCCAGAATTTAATGCTTCTAACATATCTTCATCGTTTACCAATCCTCCACGAGCAAAGTTAAGAATAGTTACTCCATCTTTCATTTTTGCGAAAGCATCTTTGTTTAACATACCTTTTGTTGCATCGTTTTGAGGAACGTGAATTGTAATGAAATCACTTTCTCTATATAAACCGTCGATTTCATTTTCGTGGTGTACGTTTTTTGATAATTGCCATGCTGCATCAATAGATAAGAATGGGTCATATCCAAATACATCCATGTTAAAGTTTAAGGCTAAGTTGGCAACTTGGATACCGATGGCTCCTAATCCGATAACACCTAATGCTTTTCCACCCAATTCGTGTCCAGCATATTTTTTCTTTTGTTTTTCCATGTCTTTGGCAAGGTTTTCGTTTCCTGCTTGTCCTTTTGCCCAAGCAATTCCACCATAGATATCACGACTAGCAAGTAATAATCCAGCAATAACTAATTCTTTTACGGCATTTGAGTTTGCTCCTGGTGTATTGAATACGGCAATTCCACGTTCTGTACAAGCGGCTAAGTCAATGTTGTTAACTCCAGCACCAGCACGAGCGATACATTTTAATGTTTCTGGATATTGAATGTCATGTAAGTTTGCTGAACGAACAACGATAGCGTCTTCGTTTTCCATTGTTTCACTGACTTCAAATTCATTTGTGAATTGGTCTAAACCAATTTTCGCAATATTGTTATATAATTTTACTTTATACATACTATTTACCATTTCTTTCTTCAAAATCTTTCATGAAAGCAACTAATGCTTCCACACCTTCCATTGGCATAGCGTTGTAGATACTAGCACGCATACCACCTACAGAACGGTGTCCTTTTAAGTTTTCTAATCCGGCAGCTTTTGCTTCCGCAACAAATTTTTTGTCTAATTCAGCATCTCCTGTTACAAATGGAACGTTCATTAGAGAACGAGATTCTTTTTCAACTGTTCCTTTGAATAATTTAGAAGAGTCTAAGAAGTCGTATAATACTTTCGCTTTCTTTTCATTAATAGCTTTCATAGCTTCTAGACCACCTAAGTTTTTAAGCCATTTGAATACCAATCCACAAATATAGATTGTGTAGCAAGGAGGTGTGTTATATAAAGATCCTGCATCGGCTTGTGTTTTCCATTTCAACATTGTTGGTGTATATTCAGGAATATCGTCACGAATTAAATCTTCACGGATGATGGCAACAACTACACCAGCAGGCCCTACGTTCTTTTGAACACCAAAGTAGATTACTCCGAAATCTTCCACGTTTACTGGTTCAGAAAGAATGCATGAAGACATATCGGCAACTAAAATTTTTCCTTTTGTGTTAGGAACTTCAGGGAATTTAGTTCCATAAATTGTATTGTTGTAGCATACATAAACATAGTCTGCATCTTCACTGATTGGAAGATCTGAACAATCTGGAATGTAAGAGAATGTTTTATCTGCACTGCTTGCGATCGCATTGGCTTTTAAATATTTTTGCGCTTCTTGGTAAGCTTTTTTAGCCCATTGTCCTGTGATGATATAGTCAGCAACACCATTTTTTACTAAGTTTAGTGGTACTGCAGAGAATTGTTGGCTAGCTCCACCTTGTAAGAATAATACTTTATAGTTATCTGGAATATTCATTAAATCACGAAGATCTTGTTCTGCTTCGTCAATAATATTTTGGAACATGGCAGAACGGTGACTCATTTCCATTACTGACATTCCGCATCCTTTATAGTCAAGCATTTCAGCGGCTGCTTGTTTTAAAACTTCTTCTGGTAGTACAGCTGGACCTGCACTAAAATTATAAACTCTACTCATAATACTTATACCTAGGAGAATCGTATTCTCCTATTTCCTTTCGTCACAAGAACTATTATACAGTTCAAAATAAATATTTCAAGTAAAATGTTTATAAAATGAAATCATGTGTATTCAAAATATGTACAATAATAAGATTTGTTTTTGAGAATGAAAGAAAATCTATGGTATAATGTGACCGTTATAAGAAAGGAAATTTGTACATTATGATGGGTCAAAATAAAAAATCTGGAATTTTACACTTAATCGCAAGTATTCTTTTAGGATTCTTAGGATATGTAAATATGAAAATGGGATCGGGTTTCACTATTATTTATTTTATTATTGCAGCATTTATGTTGTTTATGTCTTTGGTTTATTTTTCAAGAAAGGATGATTTTTAATCGATATGTTACTAAAATATATTCTTGTATTTATCGTTTCCATGGTTCCCTTGATTGAACTTCGTGGGGCAATTCCTATTGCCGTAGGAATGGGACTTCCTAAATTAGCATCTTTTATTATTGCGATCATTGGGAATATGCTTCCTGTGCCAATTATTTATTTATTTGCACGAGGTACTTTAGTATGGGGAAAAGATAAACCGATTATTGGTGGATTCTTTACTTGGTGTCTTGAAAAAGGGAACAAAGGTGGAAAGAAGTTACAAGCAAAAGCAGGACGTGGATTGTATTGGGCATTATTCTTGTTTGTTGGAATTCCGCTTCCTGGAACAGGAGCTTGGACAGGAACGTTGGCCGCAAGCATCTTAAAATTAGACTTTAAAAAAACAATTATTGCTGTTATGTGTGGTGTTCTTTTTGCAGGATGCATTATGATGGCCGTATCTTTTGGATTGTTTGATGTTCTTTTAGGTATATAATAGTGAAAACGTTTTCAGAGTGTGATATAATTTTCGTAGTATAAAGTTATAGAAAAGAGGAGTACATATGGAAATTACTATTGGATGCAGTAAAATTGCTTATGCGATCGAACGTTTTGATGGATTGGAATTAAATGGTATGAAATTAACATTCACTGGAAAAAAACGTGGAATCCAAGCAAACTTCACTGTTGAAGGTGCAGCTTCTGAACAAGCCGCTATTGATGCTGTTAAATCTTTCCAAAAAAAGGATCCAGATTTATCTAAATTAATGAACAGCTGCTTAAAGAAACAATTCTAATAATGATGAAAAGAAGGGCAACCTTCTTTTTTTTAGAATAATAGAGAAAGCGAATGGTTTAATAATAAGTTGTTTGTTTCTTCTAAAGAAAGCTCGTGTTCTAGGGCAAAAATAAAAATGGCATCTCGGGTTTGCGAAGGAAGAAGCATTGGATTTTTTGAAAGAGCTAAAAGAATGTTTGTTTCTTCGGTTTTCAAATGAAGTGCAAGCGCGATTTGAAGAACCTTATCCTTACCAGGATTTCGAATGCCACTGGTGATTTGATACAAATAATTGGCATCAATCAATGTGTTTTTACGAATCGATTTTGCTTCCCTAGGATGTCTTTGTTTACAATTTTCTAAATATTGGACAAAAGTCATATTTTTGAATTCTTTATTTTGAGGGAATGTTTCCGCTTTTTTTAGTTCTTCAATCTCTTTCCATAATTCCATATTTTCATCCTCCATATATGTTTAAAGTAGAAGATAATGTGTCATATATAATGTCGCAAACTTCAGAAAAAAGAAATGAAATATATGACATTATATATGTAAAATAGTGTGTGCATATTTTTATGTGAGAAAACTCTTAGGTTTTATGGTAAAATCTGTTTATGAATCAAGAATATAGAACAAAAAAAGTATTTCGAATTATATTATCGTGCATGATCGGTGTGGCACTAACGATTGGAGCCATATTTGGGATTTATCGATTAATTCCTATTTTAAATGAGCATTTTTTTGCCAAGGTAGGATTGTTTCAATCCGAGGAAAAAGATGAGGCAAGAAAAAAGGGAACGTCTTCTTTTTCTTTTGTAGGCGTTGGAAACAATATTGTTCATGGAGCTGTATATTATTGGCAAGAGCTTGGACAAGCTGCATACGATTACGATGCGCTTTATAGTTTGACAAGTGAGTATACGGAAACAGCGGATATTTCATTTATTAATGCGGAAACGATTTGTGCTGGGACTGAATATGGATTGGCTTCTTATCCAACCTTTAATGGGCCGGTACAAATATTAGATGGTATTGCCAATGCTGGATTTAACTGGATGGCTATGTGTTCGGATCATATTAATGATTTGGGCGATGAAGGTATTGATACACAAATCAATTACTTATCAGATCATTACCCACATATCACTTATACTGGTTCGCATTTAACAGAAGAAGATTCTAGACTAATGAATATCATTAATGTTAATGGTATTCGTGTGGGTGTGCAAAGCTATACATATAACTTAGGAATTCATTCTTTAACCGACGATAAGGCTTGGAAAATTAATACGGTTGATCGTATGAAGATTGAAGATGAAATTGAAGATTTAAAATTGGTCAGTGATGTTCAAATTGTATCTATCCACTGGGGAAATGAGTATTCAGCGGATGTAACAGATGAACAAGAAGAAATGGCTAGATTTTTAAATGAAATAGGAGTGGATGTAATTTTAGGAACACATCCTCACTCTATTGAAACAGCAGAAATTATTCATGGGGATGAAGGAGATACTTTGTGTTTTTATTCCCTAGGAGATTTTATGAGTTGTCAAGATCAAGAAAATCGTTTGATTGGTGGTATGGCTTCGTTTACTATGAATTATAATCATGATACAAAAGAAGTATCTTGGGATAATGTTCAATTTATTCCAACCATCACATATTTTGACGCTTGGTTTCGAACAATTCGTACCACAACGATTCATGAATATACGGCTTCTTTAGCCGCAAGTCACTGTTATCCAGGGGCTACACCAGAATACGTTCGTGAATATGTTCAAGCTGTCATGGGAGAACCAGAAGGAATCGAGGTAGTATTAGAATAATGGCACAGAAAGTAAAAGTAATTGCAGAAAATAGAAAAGTTCGTCATGAATACGAATTATTTGATCGTTATGAAGCGGGTTTGGAATTAAGAGGAACAGAAATTAAGAGCATTCGTTTGGGCAAGGTCCAATTAAAAGATAGTTTCGTTAGTTTCCATGATAACGAGGCATTTATTAAAGGAATGCATATTTCTCCATACGAATTTGGAAATCGTTTTAATCACGATGAAGTACGAGAAAGAAAGTTATTGTTGAAGCGAAGTGAAATCTTAAAATTAGGAAATGCCGTTCGTGTTAAAGGGTACACTGTGGTTCCTGTAAAAGTGTATTTGAACCATGGATTGGCTAAATTAGAAATCGCTTTGGCAAAAGGTAAAAACCTTCACGATAAACGTGAGAGTGAAAAAGCTAGAGATGCAAAAAGAGAAATTGAGAAAGCATTGAAAAACCGATATTAGAGTGTTATACTCTAATTCACTTGGGGGTGTTCAGGCATTCGATTATTAAATGTTTGGATCCAACTACAGCCGCGAAGGACACGCGTTATCACCAACTTAAATTAATTGCAAAAACTAAATTAGCTAATGTATTTGGTATGAACCAAAGCATGGCATTCGCTGCTTAATTTTAGTCTACGTTTGACTTGCAGCCCGTTTGTTAGGTTTCGCTTTCTCATCTAACATTCTGTGATCAGCCAAGAAGCTAGGAGTAGGAGTTGACTAGTTCCCGAATCCGAAATAAAGGTTAGTCGCCCCAATAGAGATTTGTGCCTATCCAAATCTATTGGTTAACATGGTAGGATAAGCTGTAAACGTTGTTTCGTGGGACTTTGGTAAGACAGGAGTTCGATTCTCCTCACCTCCACCACAAGAAAGTAACAGTGCTCAGATGACCTTATAATAAAAGGCTTTTGAGCACTTTTTTTATAGTAGAACTATCTTTGAGAAGTTTTTTGAGAAGTTTTGTACTAAAAAAGCGATTCGTTAGCAAATAGTTTTAATAGAATTCACCAAGTTTTTTAGGAAGTGAGGATATAAACTTTCAAATTTCCATTGAAGAAAAATTAATTGTGGTAAGTTAAAGACAAAGACGTTTCCAACTATACTAATAAGAGGTACTAAAATAATATTTGATACTATTAGGAGGTTTGTAAAGTTATTTTATTTACACTTAAATTAAGGTAAAATATGCTTAATTATAGAGGGTGCATATTAACACTTAATGATTACCAAGTAGTAATTGTATAAGTGTTTTCATTGTTTATGGGATTTGTTGAAGAATTTGGAATTAGTTAGGAGAAGATTTATGGAAAAATATATGTTAGAGGTATTAAGTAAAGAAAGGTATATATTTGATTTAAATAAAGATCTTCTCGATATTTTATTACAAGATAAATCTACAAATGAATATATAAAATGGGCGTGCTCAGATTATGAACGTTTGGGCGATGAATATAAATCAGATAATATAATTCGCCCATATCAAATAATTGGTCATAATACTAATGTTATTAAACCAAGATTCATAAAATCCAGTGAACTACGAAACAATAGAACTAAGGAAAATGCTGAAGTTTTTTCACCTTCTTGGTTATGTAATCAACAGAATAATTTGATTGATAATCAATGGTTTGGGTATGAGAATACATTTAATACCGAGGCATTTCAATCATGGATTACTAATACAGAAACTATAGTTTTCCCGAATACAAAAGGTAGAACATGGAAAGATTACGTTGATTGTAGGAGATTAGAAATTACTTGTGGAGAAGCACCATATTTAGTATCGAGATATGATAGTGTATCAGGAGAAAGAATAGAAGTTATTGATAGAATTGGATTGTTAGATCGCAAACTGAGAGTTGTTAATGAAAACGTTGATAATGAATCTGATTGGTTTTTATATGTAGTCCGAGCGTATCAAAGTATATATGGATATGAATTACAAGGAGATAGTTTAGTTGTTGCGAGATTAAACCTTTTATATACATTTATTGATAATTATAATTATAAATTTCGTAAGGAACCAACAGTAAGTCAATTGAAAAAAATCGCTAATATAATTTCTTGGAATATCTGGCAAATGGACGGTATTAAATATACTGTTCCATATGGAAAATTTAAACCGAAATATATACAAGATTCTTTGTTTGATGATTTTGAAGTAGATGTTTTAGAAAATGAAGAAATATATAGACTTATAAAAGACTGGCGTTCTGAGAAAGTACAAACCTTTAAATCGATATTGAAATAGAAAGGATTCTATTATGAAAAAATTTGAGAGTTCATTTGAATATAAAGTTATATATATATTTGAAATCAATGATGAAAAGCATAAAGGACTATTAAAAATTGGTGATGCAACAGTAGAAACGGATAAAGATATTACTCAATTAGCACCAAACTGTCGTGAGTTGAATCAAGCTGCTTTAAATCGAATTAAAAATTATACCAATACTGCGGGATTAAATCCTCATTTATTACATACAGAATTAGCCGTAAGAATGGTTAAAAATAAGAATACTAATTTGCCAGAATTAAAAGCTTTTCGTGATCATCAAGTTCATGCAATTTTAAGACAGTCGAATATTCCTTCGAAAAAATTGGAAGGTTCTACAAGCAAAGAATGGTTTGAAATAGATTTAAATACAGCAAAAGCAGCAATACAAGCTGTTAAGGACAATTATGCTAACTTAAGCAATACCCAAGTAAAAGAATTTGTACCTATTATTTTTCGTCCAGAACAATTGGATGCCATAAATAAAACTTTAAAACAATTTAAAAAGGGAAATAGTATGCTTTGGAATGCGAAAATGCGTTTTGGAAAAACACTTTCCGCATTGCAGGTTATAAAAGAAGCTAAATTTAAAAAGACTATTATTATCACACACAGACCTGTTGTTGATGCGGGGTGGTATGAAGATTTTCAAAAGATATTTTACGATAGAGCTAATTATGTTTATGGGTCAAAGAATACAGGATATACTTTAGATAAATTAATAGATTTGGGCAAAAATTTCGTTTATTTTGCATCTATTCAAGATTTAAGAGGTTCTTCTAAAGTTGGTGGCAAGTTTGATAAGAATGATATTGTTTTTAATACAGATTGGGATTTTGTTATAGTTGATGAAGCTCATGAAGGAACTCAAACTGCACTAGGAGATGATGTTATAAAAAATATTGTTAAGGACGGAAATTCATATACTACAAAATTTTTGGCACTATCTGGAACCCCTTTTAATATTATTGGAGATTATGAAGCTGATGCGATTTATACATGGGATTACATTATGGAGCAAGAATGCAAGAATGCTTGGGACATAGAACATTTTGGGGATTCGAATCCTTATGATGAGTTGCCACAGTTGAAAATTTATACATACAATTTAGGTGATGCTCTTGAGTCGCATAGATTTGTTTCTTTAGAAGATAAGGCTTTTAATTTCCGTGAGTTCTTTAGAACTTGGACGGGAGACTATAAATATGATTATGCTCAAATGCCTGAAACTGCTAGAGAAGGTGATTTTGTTCATGAATCTGATGTATGGAGTTTCTTGAATTTAATGACTAAGTCAGATGATAATAGTTGTTATCCATATTCTTCTGAAGAATATAGAGAATTATTCAAACATACATTATGGATGGTTCCAGGTATTAAAGAAGCGAGGGCATTGAAAGATTTGATGAAGAAACACCCTGTCTTTGGTAGTGGTGTATTTGAAATTGTTAATGTTGCAGGTAATGGAGATGAAGAGGAAAAATACGAAGAAGCATTAAAAAAGGTCAGAAATGCTATTCAGAATACAAAAGAAGGAGAATACACTATTACATTAAGTTGTGGGAAATTAACCACAGGTGTAACTGTAAAAGAGTGGACTGGAGTATTTATGCTTTCTGGTTCATTTAATACTTCGGCTTCAAACTATTTACAAACTATTTTTAGAGTTCAATCTCCAGCAAATATAAATGGGAAGATAAAAGAAACTAGTTATGTATTTGATTTTGCACCTGACCGTACATTGAAAATGGTTGCTAGTGCAGTATCTATGTCTACAAAGGCAGGAAAAACTAAGATTTCTGATAAAGCTATAATGGGGAAATTTTTAAATTACTGTCCAGTAATTAGTGTTTCTGGTTCTGAAATGCATGAATACAATACTAATAAATTATTACAACAACTGAAAAGAGCATATGCTGAAAGAGTGGTTCAGAATGGATTTGATGATTCTAATCTTTATAATGATGAATTACTTAAGTTAAATGATTTAGATATTAAAAAATTTGATGAGCTTAAGGGGATAATAGGAAAGTCCAAAACATCACAAAAAACGAATGATATAATTGTGAATGAACAAGGTTTTACAGATGAGGAATATGATGAAATTGATACTCTTTTAAAGAAAAAGAAGAAAGAGTTAACAGAAGAAGAAAAAGCTCGTTTGGAAGAATTGAATAAAGCGAGAAAACTAAAAAATGATGCGATTTCTATTTTACGAGGTATTTCTATTCGTATGCCATTATTAATATATGGTGCAGATATTGATTTTGAAAAAGACATTACGATAAATGATTTACCTAAATTAGTGGATGATTCTTCATGGGAAGAGTTTATGCCTAATGGTGTTACAAAAAAAATATTTAAAGAATTTACTAAATATTATGATGAAGATGTTTTTATTTCAGCAGGAAGAAGAATAAGAAATATAGCAAAAACAGCTGATTCATTAGAGCCTACTGAGAGAGTAAAAATGATTGCAGGTTTATTTTCTAATTTCAAGAATCCAGATAAAGAAACGGTTTTAACACCATGGCGTGTTGTTAATATGCATATGGGTAATACTTTAGGCGGTTATGTTTTTTTTGATGATTGTTTTGAGAAAACGCTAGATGAACCTAGATTTGTATTAAATGGTAGAGTTACGTTCGATGTATTCGGAAAAGAGGATACACGAATCTTAGAGATTAACTCAAAGACTGGTTTATATCCTTTGTATGTTGCTTATAGTACATATAGGATGAAATGTAATCAGTATCCTGATGCTCAACTAGATTATAAACTAAAGAATGAATTGTGGAATAAGACTGTTCGTGAGAATATTTATGTAATTTGCAAAACAAAAATGGCTAAGTATATAACGCAAAGAACTCTAGGTGGGTTTAAGGAATTAAAAATAAATGCACGGTATTATGACGATTTGATAAATATAATGCAAAATAAGCCATATCAATTTATCAATAAGGTGACGAATTGGAAGAAAGAAGGGTATACTATGAACTTTAATGCGATTGTGGGAAATCCACCATATCAAAAAATGGATCAATCATCATCAAATAGTGCCTCTCCTGTTTATAATCATTTTGTTACACAAGCAAAGGCTTTAAATGCTGAATATATTTCAATGATTATGCCCGCTCGTTGGTATATAGGAGGAAAAGGGTTAGATATTTTTAGAAAGCAAATGTTAGATGATAAACATATTATTAAACTTTTTGATTATCCAAGAACCTATGATGTTTTTCCAGTAGATATTGCAGGAGGGATATGTTATTTTTTAAGAGATTTGAAAATAAAAGATAATTGTGAAATATATAATTATTCAGATGGTGTTTTTGATGTGTGCAAAAGACCGTTAAATGAATTTGACGTATTAATCAGATCTAATAAAGCTTTGGGAATTGTAAAAAAAGTAATGAGTAAACATGATGGAATTTATATGGATGAAGTTGTATCTGTCAGAAAGCCTTTTGGATTACCAACTAATTATAAACCAAAAGAAAAGGGGATTCCGTGTCAGTTTATTCAGAAAATAGGGATGAAATTTGCTTCTTCTTCAGATGTTGATGATCCTAAGAAATTGTTAGATAAGTGGAAATTTATTGCTCCTAAAGCTCCGATTGCAGGACAAACTGATTTTACTAAACCTGTGGGGATTTATTATGGAGGAAATACTTTTATCTTACCTCCAGGAACATGTTGCACTGAATCTTTTATTGTTTTATATGCTTGTGATACAGAAGAAGAAATTGAATGCTTTAAGTCTTATATGCTAACTAAGATAACTCGATTCTTGTTACTACAATGTGTGGCTTCACAAGATATAACTCGTGAAAAGTTTAAATTTGTTCCATGCTTATCGAAATTTGATAGGATATATACAGATGAATATCTTTGTAATTTTTGGGGCATAACTGAAGATGAATGGAATTATATAGATTCAAGAATAAATAATATAAAAGGAAATTAAATTTTAATAATATTTGTAAAAGAATTAACGGAGTTTTGAAGCAAAATGTAAAAGATAATAGTACAAATATAGAATATCTTTATGAATTTGTTGTAGATATTTTTGCATAGTATTAATACTTAAGGATAGTTGCTTTATTCTTTGTTATTTGAAGGTGATTGCATGTTTTTGACAAGATTGGTGTAGTCACTTTTTTTCTTTAATATATACAATTTTATTGTCTCTTATACATATCTCATCGGGTTCAAACTGTATTATTTCAGAAGGCTGACATTGCAAAATATTGCAAAGATCATTAAGTGTAATTAATGTAATACTTTTGTTTTTTCTTATTGCATCTAAAGTTCCTGTACTAACACCATAATTTTTAATTAAACTGTATTGGCTAATTTCTTTTTTCTTTAATGTTTTCCAAAATGGTTCAAATGTAATCATATAATCTCCTTATACAAAGGATAAAATAAGACTAAATTTTTAGGTATAGCCGAAAATGTGACTATATTTGTGATATACTATAAACATGGAAAAATTAGGGAATATTACACTAGATAAAAGATTGTCGCATTTATCGTTAGAGGAAATAATGAATATTTGTGAAATGTATGCTGATAAGAAAATTAAGGTAACTGAGATTGTCGAATTATACAAGATACCTATTGCTCCTTCTCATTTTTTTCGAATTATACCACCAGCTTTAAAAACTGATAAAATGTGTAAATTCTGTGGTGAGAATTTGTACGAGAAACCAGCTCGTAATTTCTATAATGATTCTGATAAGATTTGTATTAATTGCGGACACAGAGAACCTTATTATAGTTGGGATAATTGTAAATGCGATAATTGTGTAGCTGAAAGAGAGTATGCTGAAAAGGAAAAAGAAAGAATTAAACGGCAGATTGTTGAAAATAAAAAGGAAATCGTAAGAAATACATATTCCAAAATGTTAAAACCTATTAGTTTTAAAAGTTTATCCAAATATGAAAAAATCAGATTTCTATACATTTATAAAAACATATTTGAAGAAAATGGAACTGAAATAATGAAAGGTTCAAATCTTATAGAAAAAATATCAGCTGAAGGCTTTTTTTTCTTGCTGGATAATAAATTTTTAGTAATAGATCCAGAGAGTTCGATTGATGCATTCGAAGATGAAGGTTTTCCGCTAAAGGTTAGGTATAAGAGAGCTAATTATCTATCTATGGTAACGTTTGAAGATAATGAAATAGATTTAATTAAACAGCATAAATATTTCCGTGAAATTCTATTTTATGAAGAGATTGAAGAACTAGTTATGAATTGTCTATATGATGAAGTTATCTCTTATTTTAAGAGAGAATGCAAAAAACGTAATATAGATCCTCATATTTCGGAAAAAACGGAAGAAGAATTTAAAGATAAAATGCTAGGATTAAATTATGGCCAAATCATAGGAATAATCTTCAGGTCTGTAAGGGCGATTTCTGATAAATTGGTCCAAAAAGAAATAACTCAACATTACGCAGAAAACGCAGCTTTAAAATACTGTATAAATCATTTTGATTTTATAAATAGCAGAGGGTGGAGTATTGACGCGTACAAATTTGAATATTACAACTTCAGTAAATTTACTAGATTTGTTATTGGGTACTGTTTGGATAAAGATGTTACAGAATTATTTTCAAATCCTATAAATAAAGTGAATTTTGAATCTTGCCATAGAGCTGATGGTACGATTGATGATTGTAGTGATATCGATTCTTTATCAGTTGATGAAATGTTTGACTTTGATATGAGGGAATAATCTATTGAGAAAAAAGGATTGCCACATTAACAGGCAATCCTGTATTTACTTTTCAGTATTATTTCCGTAAACCTCTTTACCAAATTGAAAGCCTAAATTATATATTTTTATTAGCTCTGTAAAAGGAGTATCATACTTCATACTGCATTTGTAAATTATTTTATATTCTCTTTCACTAAGCCATTCATCAGTAATGAATTCGGAATCCTCACCATCTGGAATGAAAGATTCTTCAGTCGCTACTATCAGACGATCAACTGGCACATCAAATAATATTGACAGATGTAAAAAATTATCGACAGTTGGGAGTGTATGTCCGTTATACCAACTGTATACTGCTGAACTTGCAACATTTACTAATTTAGATAATTGTGTTCCAGTATATCCATTTCTTTCAGCTAAAAGTTTAATTAATAAGCCTGTTTTTTCTAAATTTATTTGATTTCCTCTTCTTTTGTGCATTTCTGCCACCTCCTTAATGAAAGTGTATCAAGTAAAAATTATAAACTTATTACATTTTGAAAAATAAATAGAAGTGAAAGTAGAAGAATTAATTATTATGTAATTTCTAGAATATAATAAACATTTCAATATTTAATAAGGGGCAAATTGCCCGATTTTATTTCTATGCAATGGAGGGTAGTAAAGCTGATATGCAAATAGAAAAGAAAAAGATATTCTTTTGATTAAGTTTAGTTTAAAACTATCAAAAAAAGGCAAGGACTCTAACGTTCCCAGCCTTTATGGATTTCGGAAATTAAATTGAATGGATCACTAAATTCAGCGTTTGGAAACACAGCTTGAAGATAATCTGTATCGTTTTCATTACCGAGATATGTATTTCCTTCTTCTTGGCTAGAATACCAACCATAGCCATTACTCCCGTTGAAATAAAGGATTTTCTTGTAATTCGGTTTTAATAGTAAGTCTAAATCTTGTTGGATAGTGAGTTTCGTGTAATGGTCATATGGTTCAATAGCTTCATCAAAAGAAGAATGATATTCTACTGTTTTTGATTTATGAAGGATTGGCAACACATGTTCATAGAAATGATGATACCAGTATTCATGTTGCAACTTTTGTTTTAGTGAATCAATAGTATTGTTTTTTATTTTAACTATTTCTTCGTTCTTTAATACTAATGAGGATAATTTGTCTTTCAATTCTTGATATTTTGCTTCGGTTCTACTTAAATTCCTCCAAGATGTGTATTGTGGAAGGGAACGGAGATGCGATATTCCTGATTCCAATGATTGAATTCTATCAATTGTTTTTCTATAAAATAAGATAAATTGATCACGGAGACTGGAGTATTTTGTTTTAATTGAATTATAAAGGGTAAGTAATTTGTTGTATGAGGTGATATTATCTTGGTGATATTGCAGTTTTTTATTCCATTCATCTATACTGATTTTGATAAAGCCTGGTTCTTTTATCCGTCCTAATAAATCCTTCTTTGCATCTACATACTCTACGTTGCGATTTAACCAATTGGTTTCAAAATAAGGAGCTGGTTCAAATTTTTGATTTCTTTCCTGTAAAATTTCAATATTTATATTACTGGCATCGCTTGCGGAAAACATAATATCTCTCATTATTTCTTCAACTTCATGACTTTCGGTAAATTTTACAGTAGGATTTTCAATTATTTCATCTTTTAATGCATCTAAAATATTATTTTTCATGCTAACTTCATGTTCTACATTTTCAAGTTTTGCACTAGTAGAATCATACTTTCTCTGCAATAAAACAATATCACTTGTCAAAGATTGACGATCTTTGCTTAATGAAATAATCTCTTTTTCTAACTCAGCGCGTTCGATATATTTCTTTACATTCTTTTCGTGTTTGTTTGCATCGTGCATAACCTCACGTGTAATGCCATGCTGTTCGCAGATCTGCTCAAAATCATGAAGTAGATCGTTTCTCCAAACCTTATATAAACCCTTATCACGTTCATCTTTTCCAGTAAATGAGTATCCCATTTGTGTCATCGCTTTGGAAAGAGAGACACGTTTTGTTAATCCTCTGTCATATGTTGCATATGGAATATAGTCTAAATGTAAATGTGGAGTGGACTCATCGTTGTGAACATAAGCACCAAAGATATGGATTTGTGGATATTTACTTTGAATTAGTTCGACAAATTCTGTGAAGATTTGATTTGTTACATGCATATTTGGTTGCTTTTCCATGTTACCAATCTGAATCACAAACTCATAAAAAGTCTTTTCTTTTTTCGAGTTATAGATTTTTTTATAGTAATTTTCGATTTTGCGATCAGAACGTTTTTGAGTTTGATTATATTTCTTTACAGATTCGTCGAAGAGTTTTGTATAAGCTGTTTTTATGTTTTCGTCAACAATATGTAGATTCAATTCTGTTCTTAAAGAGTCTACATTTGTAAGTTTTTCTCTACGTAATTTGTTTTTATTGTGTCCGATGTTACCTTCACCAATTGTTATTGAAAGTGAATATTGTTCCAATAATATCGCCTTCTTTCTTGTTAATTTTTATTTCTTTACATAGTTTATGAAAAGTAAAGTTTTTATTTTTACACTTTGTTGTTCAGAGGAGGGAGAGACTAGCGTGAGAGTTTTTTCTATAGCTATGTGGATTGGAATCATTTTATTATTTTGTTCCTTTTCCAAAAAGGAACACAAGTGTCATTTTGTCACTACGAAACAAAATACTTGTGCTCTACCGAGGGTTACTCCGTAGGGTCTTTCAGACGGACTCGGACCCGCCCGAGTGGCGAATTTATCTTCTGGCCACCTAGATAGCAAATCACTAGAAGGTTTATTCATTCTTCTTGTGTAGTCCAAGTCGTTTGTATAGTGTGGGGCGACTAACACCGTATTTTTGCGCTAGTTCTTTTTTTGTGGATCCGTCCTCTAATTCTTTTAGGAGTTCTTCACGACTCGGTAGGGGAGTAGGTTTACGACCAACAGAGATATTATTGTGTGTTTCGATGTAGTGCAGGACATCAGCAGAATCATAAATTACAGTGATGACCTTGTAATTAGGATAATTCGATTCTTTCATTTCAATTTCGAAAGGTATTTCAGCCAGCGAAAACATTTGTTTTAACACACTAAATACAGAGTCGGCTTTTGAATTGAATGGCGTATACCTAGAGTACAGTTTCATGTTCATAATCTCCTTTCTGCAGCAATTACATTAAATCATTCTTTATTGTCATCGAAAGTTTCCTCTTTAATCATTTCTTTAAAATATTTGTTTTCATGATTGCTGATTGTATTTGCTACTTTGATACGGGATTCCTGGAAGAATTGGTAGTAGTGTTTTAATACAACCTCAACTGTGTCACCGATTCTATCAGCAACTTCATACGGAAATAATTTTACTTCAGTTGCAAGGTAGCAGACCAAACTGTGCCTGAGACCATGAAAAGTAATATTTTTTAGATTATTGTATTCAGCAAGTTCTTTGATCCAGCGCCTAGGAGTTTCAGCTCCTAATGGAAAGCTAAAACCTGACGTCAAAGACGGGAATACAAATCCGTTTGGATCAAAGTTATCATATCTTGAAAAATGTTCTTTGATTTGTTTGGTTAATAATAATGTAGAACTGTCAAGGTGAAGAATATATCCGTTCCCATTTTTTCGCCCTTTAATAATATTGTTGCTTGGGCCTAAATGGTAGTCAAAATGTATAACACCACTATCTTCATTTAACTCAATTTGATTCCATTTCAATGCACGGATTTCTCCTTTTCGTGCTCCTGTAAGATATCCAAATATTAAGAAAAAACGAATGTATTTGATGTCTGTTTTATTTTCATTGTAACATTCACTGATAGAATCAATAACTTTTTGAAATTCACGAGGGGTCCAATATTTTATTTCGTCAGATGTCTTTATTTCTTTCATTGATCTATATCCACTGACTGGATTTGTTTCAATAAAACCATGTGATACTCCATAATTAAGTACGGTCTTAATATTTGTTGTCATTTTGTTTATATAATGGATAGAATATCCATTATCTAGCATATCTCTAGCTAATGATTCAAGATCTGAAAGTTTTAAGGATGTGATTTTCCTTTTTCCAAGTTTCTTTTTGATGTGGGTGTTGTACCATGACTTGGATTTCGTTGCGCTGTAATTTTCACGAGGGGATAGCTGGGTATCAATATATTTGATGAATAATTCATCCATAGTCATTGATAGGTTTACTTTATGTTTAAGATAGTACATTTCATATTCTTTTGCTTCTTTTTTGGTTGAGAAGCGTTGTCCTGTTTTAGGATTAGTTCGTATGGTTGTGCTTTTCTTTGTACGAGGGTTAGTAACTTTGATATACCATCCATCTCCATTAGTATTTTTATATTGCGACATTTAGTTATTATTTCCTTTCATTTTCTGTGTGAGGGGACGTTTGGGACGTTTGGGACATTTATCCCTTAATAAAGAAGAAACGTCCCAAATGTCCCAAATGTCCCGGTTGTTTTATATTTTCTCTTTATAATTGTCCGAAACTAAATGATAGATACGATTGTGATGATTCGTTGGAAATTGAATATGGATCCCTTCATTTTCTAATACATCTTTGTACTTTACAAGTAAACGGCCACATGATTTGGCAGAAACTAGTAGTTTAGCTTTCGTACATAATAGAGAAGCGGTCCCGCTGAAATCACCAACTAGGTTCATATAGTTTCGGATAAGTGCGATATTGGTATCCATTTCATCTGATTCATCCAACTCAAAGCAAACTTTTTCTGAATTAAAAGTAATATGAAGAACTGTTTCTTTTACGTTTCGACCTCCAATTTCTAAAGTTGCTGATGTTTCACCTATACCGTTTCTAATCAAATGCATATAAGTTCCATTTATAGTTCCTATGAATTCAGTGGCTCCTTTGGCAGAATTGTATCCTTTTTTTGAATTCGCTTTAGAATCATGAGTCAGCAGAATAAATGCTATCCCATTTGAAGTTGCTAATTCCTTCAAGAGTTCAATTTCTTTCTGAGCTATAGCATTACTGTACTCATTTAGTGCATTGACTTCTCGAATATTGTCGTATAAGTCAATGAATACCACCCTTAAATCTGGCAATTCTTCAATCAACGTTTTATTCACAACATCATTTAAATAAACAGTATCTTCATTTTCTGTACCATTGACTCCTAATTTTACGGAATCACAGTAAAATTTTAGATTCGGATTAGGAGATATTTTCATTTTGCTTAATCTCTCTCCAATCAAGTCTGAATCGTTATCGACTGAAATATATAGAACCTGTTGTTTCATACATTGGAAATTCAAAAACTTCCCACCATTAGAAATCGCATTGGCCATATCTAGTGCAATAGATGTTTTACCAACTTTGGATCCACCGGTTAAAACTGATACTTTATATCCTCTTAATAAATCTGGTATAATATCACAATTTTCAATACCTTTCTTTTTTAAATCATCTACTGAAAAAAAATGTATTTTGTCATATATTTCCATAAAAACACCTACCTTTTTACATCATGAAAATAGGTGCCTAATATTATTGTTGAACATTTTTAAATTCAATGTTAGGATAACCTTGCTGAGGGGTGTCTATTAGGCACCTTTTTTTTTAAGAAATTTATAAACTAATCTTTTTTTCATATTCAGCTAATCTGATCAATTGATCCACATCAATTTCAAAGAATTCTAGCACCGTACCGGCTTTTATTCCGTATTTTGGTACAATATGTCCCTCCTTTTGAACTTTTGCAACTAATCTGTTCCACTCTGGACGTAGTGTTTTATAACTGGATCCAAGAACTTTAGTTACATCATTTAGAGTCATGTGTGTTTTAGAACATAGCATGATTTTTTCAGTTGTTGTGCACATAAAAATTTCTCCTTTCTCAAGTGTAACTAGTTACACTTCGTTTGCATTTATATTATATCATTGATTTTTGTTGTTTCAAGATAAAAAAGTAACTAGTTACATTGAATTTGGTTAAATCAGTTTTAATGTTATTTATTCACTTTTTTTAGAATCTAGAATATAATTTCATTATGGCAGCAGATACTTATATTATTTCAGAACCATTAAGGTATTTATTAGGTAAAAATAAGATTTCAGCATATGAATTTTCAAAAGCAATTGGTATTAATAGAGCAATTACGTCTGAATATTTGAGTGGAAAAAGAAGGGCTACGCTTTCTAGAATCGATTTGTTCTGTAATTATTTTGGGGTAAGTAGAGAATTTTTTACTGAATTCGACCTTGAAAGAATAGATGACGAAATAATATCTAATGAAGATGACAGTGATTTAGGGTTATTTGATACTCTTAAAGACTCTTTATCTGAGAAGTATAGTGATTATCAATTAAATAAACATAGAAAATCATTTGAAAAGTATTTCAACTTTTACTTTGATACGTTAGATACTGATCAAAAAAAAGACATATTACAAAAAATGCATGATGTAGTATATGACCAACAGCAGGGAGTTGCTATATTGGATTTTAATGATTCAGATTTAAGCAAAATAGCTGATGAATTAGGAAAACTATACATGATAATATATGAACAAAATATAGATATGTATGGTAATGATTATGGAATCAAAAAGATGGACCAATTGAAAATAAGAGAAAGAATTACTACAGAATATAAGCATGCTGAAGGTAGTACAAATAATATTTTTGAAATGAAGCAACTTCATATATATGAAAAAGGCTTTGAAGCTGGTTTACTTTCTTCGTTAACTGATGCAGGTTTTTATAGATATGTTTCAATAAATAAATTAATGGAAAGAATCTCAGAAGAGATTGATTTCTTTTCTGAATTGGTATTAATAGATATAATGCAGGTTCTAATGGATTTGCAAAAAGAAGCATTATATAACGATGGAATTAATGATATAAATAAAGTAATTAATGATCTGGGAAAAGAAGATTGTGAATTAGGAAAAAGAGAAGTAAGTGTCCTTATTGATAAATTGAAAATGGTCAAAGATGATTGCTTATATCGACCAGCTTCTAATTTGGTATGGGATTTAATAAATGAAGACCAAATGAAGTTAATTGAAGATTTGAATTTACTAAAAGAAATGCTTCAAAAAAGAGTAGATGATATAAAAAAATTGGCTAATCACTACAATAAAAATTAGTTGATTTCTTGAGAAGTTTTTGAGAATAATTATATTAAATTATATTATTCTAGATGCGATATTGTTCGATTGTTCGTAATGTTTTCTATGTATTTTCGCCTATTTTAATGATGTTAAGTTGATAAATTTCCCTCTCCTCACCTCCACCACAAGAAAGTAACAGTGCTAGATAAGTCAACAATCAAAGACTGTCTAGCACTTTTTTTGTGTATAAACTAAATAATTAACCTAAATAAACAAACAAATAAACAAAGTAATTAACTAAATTAACCTAAATAAACAAATAAACAAAGTGATTATATAAATTAACCTAAATAAGCAAATAAATAAACTAAACACTTAGTTAATTAAGCAAAATAGTTAGTTTATTTTGATTAAATAAACTAACTTAAGTGAAAATAAACAAACAAATAAACAAAGTAGTTTGCTAATTTAGTTTGCTTAATTAGAAACATATTTTCACTAACGAACTTATTTCTTGTTGAGGATACTTTGTAGAAATGATAAGTTAGACATAGTTGTTAAAAATAGGAGCTTATATGAAAAAGTTTATTTGTATGTTGTTGTTATGCACAATGTGTATAACTATTAACCAAACGGTATATGCAGAAGAAATTGAGATTGTTGAGGAAGTAGAAGAGATAATAGAAGATTCTTTGGAAGAAGAGATAGTGGTGGAAGAAGAGATAAGCTATGGGAATTCTATTTCTGCTAGTGAAGCAAGTCAAATGGTTTCTATGGCCAACTATATGTATGAAAATCATACGACAACGTATGCGATCTATACGAGCACGAATGGCCAAACAGGAAGAAGTTTTACCGATCCTTCGTATTTGGATTGCGCAGGATTTATTGATTATTTGTTGATGAATATTAATCCAGAAAAGTTTGGAAATTTCCAATCGTATATTATCCAACCTCCTTACTACAAACTGAAAGATGAAGTAGGTGGTGTTGTTGCGGGAGTTGCTAATGTGAATTGGTGGATCAATTATTGTGCACAAAAAGGATTTTCTTACGATACATTCTTATTATCCGAAAAGAATCTAGATTTTAGTCGTTGTGCACCTGGAGATTTAGTGTTCTTCTACTACAATCCAACAAATACGATCAATGATTATCGTAGTGGAAATTTGTGTCATATTGGCTTTTATGGTGGGAATGGAATGATTTATCATTGTGCACTACAAGGAGAAGACAACGATGGTATTGGCGAAAAAGGACAAGGTATTAAATACCAATGTACGCATGAACTAAATTCAATTTACCAAGATCGTGTACAAATGATTCGAATTTTCCATATTTCAGAAGCGAGTAAGAGTGGATTATTAACTTCTTTAGAAAATGTTTCTGGAGATTTGTGTATAGAAGATGGATATTCTGGAGATGTAGTCTGTGCTCATTGTAAAACATTAATTTCTTCTGGTGAAACACTTCCTATGAAAGGACATGCTTGGGAAGAAAGTTTTGTGGAAAAAGAACCAACTATATATGAAGAAGGAATCCGAAAATACATATGTTCTAGAAATCCTGAACATATGAAAACCGAAGTAATTCCAAAACGTCCAATAGAACAGTTAGAAGGGTATAGTATGTCGCTTTCCAAAGATATACATTTAAACTTCTTTTTCACATTGGATCCAAAAGTTTTTGAAGACGAAGATGCTTATATTCAGTTTTCGTATGAAAATGGAAATCACCTAATTCAAAAGATACAAGAAGCAAGACAAGTCGAAAATCAAAGTGTATTTACAGTTCCTGTGAGTGCCAAAGGCTTAACCGAAAAAGTTTCAGCACAGATTCATTTATCCAATGGGGATAGTGGGGAGTTATACACATATTCCCCAGAAGATTACTTGATCAAAGTTCAAGATTACTTCGGAAAAGAATCTAAAGAAGCGGATATTGCCAAGCGATTAAGTACTTATGGATATTATGCACAATCGTATTTTGAATATAATACAGATCGTTTACCAACGATATTAAATCCTTTACAAGAAGTGAAACTTTCTGACTATGATTATAAAGTATCTGGGAATCAAGAAAAAACACACTATATAGGAGCTCGTCTAGTATTAAAAGATAAACTAGGGTTGAAATTATATTTTAAAACGGAAGAAGATATTTGTTTAGTCAATGGAAATGAAGTAGAAACAACAACGGAACAAAATTGGAAGATTATAACGATATATCCAGAAAATATGTATGATACGAATACGATAGAGTTTTCTGATTTAGTCTTACACTATTCCATTGCTACGTATGGAAAAGTAGCTTTACAAACAGGAAATAAGGATTTAATCCACTTAATACAAGCGATGACAAGTTACTATGAACTATTCATAGAATAAGGCAGAGAAATCTGTCTTTTTTTGTTTAAGAAAAGGTTAAGGTTTCTTTTGTGTTAACTTTAGCTTCAATCGATATTCTATAGTCGTAAAAAGGAAAGCTACTAAAGCTCAAGGAGGAAATCAAAATGAAAAAAATCATGTCTTTATTAAAATCAATCAATAGCGAATCAGAAAAGATGATGAGTAACTGGAAATTCATGTAGGAGGATAGGAAAATGAAAAAAATCATGTCTTTATTAAAATCAATCAATAGTGAATCGGAAAAAATGATGAGTAACTGGAAATTCATGTAGGAGGATAGGAATATGAAAAAATTAATGTCTTTATTAAAATCAATCAATAGTGAATCGGAAAAAATGATGAGTAATTGGAAATTTATGTAAGAGGAAGAGAATATGAAGAAACTAAAGAAATTTTTTAAAGAATTGTGTCAAGCGATGGAAAGTCATCCAGAAATGTATATGGAATATTATTATCCAGATTTTGCGTATATCTATAGATAAGACCGTTTGGTCTTTTTTTTCTTCTTTTTGTTCTATTAACACGCTATTGTATCAAGAGGTATTTTTTAGGATGAAAGATACTTTGGAATTAAATAATCGTGTGAAAGAAGCGCGTTTGGAAAAAAACTTGTCACAGGCTTCTTTGGCAAAGTTAGTCGGTGTTTCAAGAAATACTATTAGTTCGATTGAAAGAAGACAATTCAATCCGACTGCCAAACTAGCCCTATTATTGTGTATTGCACTAGATTGTTCGTTTGAAGATTTATTTTATTTTGAAATGGACTGAGTATGGTAAAATAACTGTATGAAGAAAAGAAGTTATACATTTGAGAAATTTTTAATTGGTGTTGTCTCTATTTTATTAGTGGCATGTATTGCTTTAATCTTCGGTTTGAAATCTGGCCTTGTGAATATTGATTTTAAGAGTAAAGGGGAACAAAAAAAAGGGGAAAAGGCTGAGCAAAAAGTAGAATCTGGAGAACAAGCTTCTTTTACATTTATGGGAGTAGGTGATAACTTACTACATGATGTAATTTTTTATAACATGGATCAAACCATGAAGGATATTGATTATAATACGATTTATTCGAATATTACTCAGTATACGACAGCAGATATTAATTATATTAATTATGAAACCATTTGTGCGGGAACTGAAAATGGTTTGACATTAGGTGGATATCCAGCATTTAATGGACCAACAGGATTTAATGATGCGGTTGCGAATGCAGGATTTAACTGGTTTAGCTTATGTAGTAACCATACTTATGATCGCGGAATTACGGGTGTACTAACCGAATTGGATTATATTAAAACACATCAACCACAAGTGACGGTAACAGGCGCATATGCGAGTGCGGAAGAAGCAAGTACTCCAACTGTAGTAGAAATTAATGGAATTAAAGTTGGTCTTGCAAGCTATTGCTATGGTTTTGAAGGAGAACCAGTGGGAACTGATGAAGCCAATTGGATGGTGAATCGTATTGATGAAAATAAGATTCGAAACGATTTAGCGGTATTAAACGAAGTGAGTGATGTACAAATTGTGACTATGCACTGGGGAAGTGAATATCATACGGAACAAAACGAAGAACAAGAGTATTATGCAAATTTACTAAACGAATTGGGAGTTGAAGTCATTATTGGAGCGCATCCGCATGTGATTGAACCGGTTGAATGGATCCATGGAAAAGAACAAGACACATTATGTTACTATTCTTTAGGAAATTTCATTAGTGCACAAAATGCGAACGATAATATGATTGGTGGAATGGCTAATTTCAAAGTCACATATAATTTTGATACAAAAAAGGCAACCGTTTCCGATGCCACTTTTACACCAACAATCACGTATTACGATCCATCGTATAATAATTATCAAATCTACACAATTCATGAATGGAATGACGATTTAGCTGCCAGTCATGAAGTAACGCTTGTGGAAAAGCACGATTTGACAAAGGCATACGTACAAGAATATGTAAAAAATGTTATGAAGAATGTAAAAAATGTAACAGTTGTATTAGAATAAGCTTATCCGAGTGATAAGCTTATTTTTAGGAGTGAGTTATGATTGCGCTATTAAATCTACAAATTACTATATTTTTATTAATCGGAGTTGGTTTTTTAATCAAACGAAAGAATATGGTAGGAAAAGAAGGACAAAAGAATTTAAACGATTTAGTAATCAATGTGATATTGCCCTGTAACATCTTAAAAGCTTTTATGGTTGATTTTGAGAGTAGTATGGCACAAGAATTCTTAGCCGTTCTATTATTGTCCATTGCGACACAAGTGTTATTTGTGATCTATGGAAAAATCGTATTCAAAAAATATCCAGAAGGACAAAGAAAATGTCTTCAATATGGAACGATTTGTTCAAATGCTGGCTTTCTAGGAAATCCAATTGCCGAAGGAGTCTATGGTTCCTATGGACTCGTTTTAGCTTCTATTTTTCTAATTCCTATGCGAATTATGATGTGGTCAGAAGGATTAGCGACCTTTTCAGGAAATAAAAATATGAAAGATACCATGAAAAAAGTTTGTACACACCCTTGCATCGTAGCATGTGTAATTGGAATTGTTCTTATGATAACTGGTTTGCGCTTTCCAGAACCTATCACAAAGACCATTGGATATTTAGGAAGCTGCAATACGGCATTATCTATGTGCATAATCGGAATGATATTAGAAGCAATTCAATGGAAAGAATTATTAGACAAAACCGTGTTACTCTATTCTTTTCATCGACTTATTCTACTACCAACAATTATTTTATTATGTTTATATTTTTTACCCGTCTCAAGCATAGTAAAAGGATTGATTGTATTATTATCCGCTATGCCGGCTGGAGCAACAACGAGTATATTGGCTTCTAAATACGAAATGGAACCTGAATTTGCGACAAAAATGGTCATCACATCCACATTGTTTTCAATACCAACCATTTGTTTGTGGAGTGTTTTCTTAAAAACAATGATCTAAAAAAGGAGAGAAACTATGGCAGAAAAAAAAGAAACGACAAAAAAGAAATCGAGCACAACAAAAAAAGAAGAATCAAAAAAGAAACCAGTAAAAAAAGAACCAGCGAAAAAGAAGAAGACTTCAAAATCTGAAGATTTGTTAGATGATGTATTGGTTTCTGTAGGGAAAGAAGTGGCAGAAAAAATTGGAATTGATAAGAAATTAGTGACAAAAAAGAATGTAAAGATGGTTACTAGTTTAGTAAAAGAAAATGAAAAAGTAAAAAGTGCACTAAATACATTGGATGATTTGTTGGGTAATAAATAATTGTTGTAAGATTTCACATAATTGATTGAAATCTCACAAATTTTCCCATAAGAAATAAATAGTTATAACGAAAAGAAAAGATATAATGTAACCATCAAAGAAAACCAAGCTTTGATCATAAAACTCTCTTCTCTAAACATAATAAAAAAGACTGGACTAAAAAAAGTTCAGTTTTTTTGTAAGCGCAAAATAATGATATGTAATCTCTATTAAAAACGAAATCGGTAACGAA
>JAUNDJ010000143.1 GCA_030526175.1 Bacillota bacterium | reverse complement strand
TATATAGCTATTTGTGCAGGAAACGGGAAATCCTCAGATTTTCTAACTAGTAAAATATTGATCCTAGTGTTGAAATATGCTTTTATACTTACATTTTCCATTAGATCAACTACACAATTTGCCTATCCAATATTTAATATCAGTCTTTGTTTCAGATTGCGTATAACTGCCATTTGCATTGTGCCAAAATATATTTAAGTTTATATCTCTTTTCAATTCCGTCAATAATGCTCTGGCACTCATATATAATGGTATCTATCCCTGCAATTCTCTGTTTATAACTGGTGATCCGTTTATCAATATGTATCGTCTTTTCTGAACCATCTCCCATCTGTATTTTGAATTTATATGGAATAGGTGACTTTCCTTCATATTCAAACACGACCATAGTTTTAATTGGTTTTGCCACAATCTTCAATAACACCGCCTCCCCTATATCAAATCATTAATTACCTTTACTGCAACTCCTTGTATCCGGCAATCCGGTACAATAATATCTTTCATGTTCTTATTTTCAGGATGCAGTCTCACATGATTCTTTTCTTTGTAATATCGCTTAAGAGTAGCTTCATCTTCAACATGAGCAACTACAATGTTGCCATTATCTGCTGTACACTGCTCCCTGATAAGAACTAGATCTCCGTCACCAATACCTGTTTAAATCATTGATAGGCCACTTGCCCTTAGTATATAGAAGCTTCCGAATCCGAAAATGTATTTCGGAAGCGTAACGTATGCTTCAATGTTTTCTTCTGCAAAATTAGGTATTCCACATGCAATGCTTCCTACAATCAGAATACTTACTGTTGCTGTTATCAGTTTATCTGTTTTCTCTGTAGTGATGGATTTCCCATCATAGGTAACCATCCCGTTATCATTCATTTCCTACAGATATCTGAAAACGGTTGTCTTTCCGATTCCAATGCCTCTTGCAATTTATCTTATGCTGGGAAACGTATTATTATCAAGGTAATACCACTCTACATACTCTTTTATTTTATTCATTATCTCCGGACTCTTTGATCTCATAAGGCCTCCTTTCGCATATCAGGGACGTACTGTCCTTGCACCTATTATTATAAACATATGTTCGGCTATTGCAAGGATTTTTTTGTAACAAAATTAAAAAGCGGCGTTTATTGCCGCTTTATATCGTTTCTGCTATTATTAGGCGCTTACTCTTCTTTCTATACCATCGTCGAAACGGTTCCATAAAAATATCTTCCTATGGTTGACTTGATTTTACCATAAAAGGATATTTTCTTACGAACATACAGGCTTAATTTCAAATACTATCTTTGTTATTTAATTCAAAACTTGCAACTTCTTTAATGTCTCTCCATTCACAATTACCCGGATCGTAACAACATCTTGGATATTTTTCATAAATATTACCATTTACACCCATTGATATAGGTCTGCAATCATGACATGCATACCTATACTCACATATCTGACATTCTTCTATATTGTCCTTCGACAATCCCCAATATTGGATTAAATTATTACCAATTTCAATTTCACTATTAACTCTAATATTTCCACAACTTAGGTTCCTCGCAAAAGTACAAGGCAAAATATCTCCTGTTGATGAAATCGCAACTTTTCCAAACCAACAACTATTCCATTTGATATTTCTTCTAAATGCATTTTCTGTCACAATAAAATTAGGTCTTGTAAAATATCTTGATTCCAACATCTTAACATTTTTCAAACAATGCTTAGACAAAGAATCTTGACAAGTTTGTCTAATTGTATCATAAGAAAATAAATAACCTTTATCTTGAATATATCCTTTAATTCTTTCGACATATTCTTCATTTTCTTTCATTAGTACCACTGCAGTAGATGCTTTTACATCTGAAGCTTTTAAAAGCGAAAGAGCCTTATCAACTCTCTCAAAGCTTCCTTTGCAATTAGTAATTAACTCATGAGATGATTCATCGTAGCCATATATAGATACTCTAACACTAGTATTGGTTTTTTTAAACAAGCTTACAATTTCTTCATCAATATAATAGCCATTTGTAAAAACATCTACTTCAAACCCCAACTCATTTGCATATAACAAAAGTTCTTTAAAGTGTGGGTATAGTAAAGGTTCTCCTCCAATAAACTGAATTTTCTTCAAACCATAGTTTGATAATACCGATAGTATTTGTTTCCATTCATCTTTCAATAAATAATTATTCTCTTTTTGTTTTGCGTGTCCAAATTCCCCATAACAATGAATGCATTCCATATTGCATTTATCTGTCAACTCTAGCCATGCATATAGTAACTTGGGTTCTAAAGGTAAATAGTTTGATTCATCACACTTTTTGGTATCAATTATTCCTAAATGTATAAGCTTATCTGTATATCCCTTATATGTCTTTTCAATGTGATCATCGTCCCCATTCATTATAGCCTCTAATATGATGCACCCATCTTGATTTATATGATATATTTTACCATTTTTTAAATCATATATTGCACCCCCCGTGCATCCTTTTACGTATTTATATGAGTCGTTAATATAGTATTTCATTATTTATTCTCCTAAAAAAATAAAGATGCATATCGCACCTTTAATAAAACAAATCCAACTCATGCATCCGGCCAACATGGATTGCAAGGTGGACAAGAAGGATAACATCCGTGTTCATCTTGCGGCAAACAACCAGAAGCATTTGCATCATTAGACGATACCAATTCAATAACTGGATTCAAAAGCTCATTTCTTTTTTCTTCGTCCATATAAACCCTCCCACACAAATTCTACTCTGATAACATTTTATCAATACAATCACCAACTGTCAATATAGGATTATATTATTTGTTGATTAGTATTTTTCTGTATTTTCCTTTTTTATCTAGTCGATCAGCTCTCCATCTTCATCATAAATATTTCCCTGCGAGTCCACTGTCCATAAAAGCCTTGTAGTAATATGCGTTCCCATATCATCATAACCTCTAATAACGAAACTATCTTCATCGGCTCCTTCACAATGTATGCCGTCTACTCCGTAATTATTATCATATAAATACTGCCAAACATAATCGCATGCTTCTTTTTCTGAATTTATACTTCCATCAAAAGAATAATCTTTTTTTTGCTCATTATCCTTTACATAGTCAGCATTCATGTATTCTGATACTTCACTATATGGCACTTCTATGATTATAGGTCCATCTGCATATGGAGCCAACTCATAAACATTATAAATAAATATCAACCCATTATCACTCATATACCAGTTCGGAGAATATTCACTCCACATGGAGCGAATCGTATCCTCATAATCACTAAACATTTCTGACCCGTAAAGCATCATTTCTTCATTCTTTTTTTCCACCTGATTCATAATGTATGATAAAGTCACATCCGAAAATGCATCGTAGTCATCCGCAATCATATCAAGAGATAGTAATTCACTCGATTCAACATCAAAATTCCCTGCACTATAAACTGAATATCCATGTGCTCCACCATCTTCTATATATGAACAATAAATCAAGCTTAGTATTTTATCGTCAACACGTGGTATTTCTAAAAAATTCTCACCTTCCTCTGGAACATATATAATATTTCTTAAGTAAAAATAAATCGGATATTCCGTATCATAAAACTCCACATCACTATGCGCATCCAAATATTCTAAATCTTCATAATTAATACTATTATACTGTTCTTTAAAGTCATCTGCTTGCTCTTCATAACTCCCCGCCCATTCTTTCACACTGCTGTCCAAAGCATCATTTCCAGTTATTGTAGGTACATCAACCACTGTTTGGACTAATATTTCTGTATCATCATTAATAAAAACAACTTCTTTCTTCTTTTCAGTTGTTACTTCATAATTTTCGCCTGCATCTGCAATTTTCTCACCTACAGTACTATGGATTTGCTCTGTTTTATTGTTATGATCTAATCCTTTAACAATAAAAACCGCCGCCACTAGGGCTACAATTATTCCAATAATTATCAATAAAGTTTTCTTATTTATAAATGAAGGAACAAATAACTCTCTATCTTTATCCTTTTTCTTAAATCCACTAAATAACGGTTTTCTTTCCTGTAGGTATTCCCTACGCTCCTCATCAGTCATTTTACTGATAAGTTCTTCTTTTTCTG
>JAUNDJ010000027.1 GCA_030526175.1 Bacillota bacterium | reverse complement strand
TTTGTTTGTGTTTTGGATTTTCACAAATTACCATTACGCGACCTTTACGTTTGATAACTCTACATTTGTCGCAAATTGGTTTTACGGATGGTCTTACTTTCATTTTAATAAATCTCCTTATTTACGTCTGAATGTAATACGCCCACGTGTTAAATCATATGGTGAAATTTCTACGGTTACACGATCCCCTGGTAAAATGCGAATGTGATGCATACGGATTTTACCAGAAACGTGAGCTAAGATTTCGTGTCCGTTTTCTAATTTTACCTTAAAAGCTGCATTAGGTAATGTGTCAACTACGATACCATCTAATTCGATCATATCTTGTTTTGCCATGAAATCTGCGTCCCCCTTACTTGAAAATGAAATGATGTTGGCACTAAAGGCCACTTTCTATCTTATCAAAAGAAAAATCTTTTTCCAAGCAAAAAATTATAAAAAAACTCCGAAAATCGGAGTTAATGTTCATTTTTAATAATATGGAATTCGAAATCCTCATTTGCCAATTGAATTATATCCCCATCAAACAATTGAACTTCTTTATTAAGCTTTACCTTACGCCCATTCACATATGTATGATTTACCGATTCCAAATCCGAAATATAGTAGTCATCTTCCTTTTTTGAAATACATGCATGTTTTCTAGAAATAGTTTGATTTCCTACAATCGTAAATCCGACAATTTTTTTAGATTTTCCCAAAATAAATTCATCGCTATCCACAATCATCATTTCTCCAGTCGAAACACGAGAGATGGTCGCAAAAGTTTCTGTCGCATAATTCGAAGAAGGATTATAGATTAACGTGTTATCTTCTTCCTCTTCGACTACTTCTTCTTTTTCTTCTCGTAAAAAAGCAAAATCTCCAATCCCCACTTCATCATAGATTCCTAAATCTTTTTCAAAATCATTGTTTTGAATAAACATATTTGGATCTGGATTTTCAAAATCTAAAATCTCAAAGCTTTCTTCCTCTTCTTCCACGATATGATTTTGGGGAAGAATATAAGAAATCGGTTCATTCAAACGAAGTAAGCGAGCAATCGTTGTTTCTTTTTCTGTTATATAGCGAATTAATGACTGTGCACTATAGGCCCTTCTTCTTTCAAATAAAACGCAAACTCTGTCACATACGTATCGCCTAGATCGCTTTGACGAAGAGCATACATGATATCGTTAATTAATGTCTTTACTGTATTTTCATGGTCAATACGTTTGGTTGGAAGGTACATGAATTTTAGTTCACGCGTATTCAAAGACATATAAATATAATCGGCATCCCAAAGAATGTCATGCTCACCCAATCCCAAATGATCCAAAATGGCTCTCGTTCTTGCGATTTGCGCTACAATCATAAAAAAGTCAAACTCCGTAATCGGATTTTCAAAACGAAGTGCTAATGGATCAAAATCTGGACAAGTATAACGAATGCTGTCTTCCCGAACTTGAATCGACATCCATTCGTCTACCTCAAGCTTTTCAACAGCCTCAATTTTTTCCCATCGGATTCCTGAACCACGACAAACAACCGTTAATTTTCTTCCATCTCTATGCTCTCTTAATTCCATAATATGATCCTTCCCCTATCCATAATTACGTGATTTCATCTTATCATAATTTCAATTATTCTTCAAAATTCGTAATTAATACAAATATTGTCAACAAATAACATTTTACTATTGATATGTATTTAGATTATTATATAATCAGTGATTGTCGATATTTAAATCTAGTTGTTTTAAGGAGAGAGAAAAATGAATATTGTCATTATTGGATGTGGAAAAGTGGGTAGCTTATTAGCCGAACACTTATCTAGAGAAAACCATAACGTTACTATAGTAGATATAAATCAACAAAAAATTGAAACCGCTGTTTTGGAAAATGACATCATTGGTGTTGTCGGAAACGGATTGGATTTAGAAGTATTAAAAGAAGCCGATGTAGGAAAAGCCGATCTTGTCATCTCTGTTACACCAAACGATGAAAAAAACTTATTAGTTGGAATTATGTCCAAAGAGCTTGGAGCAAAACGATTAATTGGTCGTGTTCGAAGCCCTGAATTTTTTGCTCACAAAGAATTTTTTAAAAAGACTTTTGGATTCTCTATGATTGCCAATCCAGAATTGGATACCGCAAAAGAATTAGACCGAATGATTTCTTTTCCAGAAGCTTTAAAAGTAGAAACTTTTGCCAAAGGAAAAATTGAACTCGCTGAAATTAAGATTCGTAAACAAAGCAAAATTTCGGGACAGCCTTTATATCAGATTTCACGCCAGGCAAAACTTCCTATTCTTGTTTGTTCTGTTATTCGAAATGGTGAAATCATCATCCCAAATGGGGATTTTGTTTTATTAAAAGGCGATCACATTCATGTCATTGGTCACCACAGCGATTTGATTCGCTTCTGTGTCGACTTAGGAATTTATGATAAACAAATTCATAAAGTCATGATTGTTGGCGCTGGGGAAATCGCAACGTATTTAACGCAAAGATTATTAGAAAGAGATATTGAAGTCAAAGTTATTGAAATCAAGCACGAAAAAGCTGTGAAATTTGCGAATAAATTCCCAAATGTGACCGTAATTGAAGGCGATGGTTCGGATGAATCCATTTTGGACGAAGAAGGAATTGAACAAATGGATGCGTTCATTTCATTAACAGGAATGGACGAAGAAAATATCATTCTTTCTTTAGGAGCTAAACAAATGGGTGTTAAAAAAGCAATTGCCAAAGTAAATCGAAATCGTTTACACAACATCGCTAATATTATTGATGTAGATAACACAGTTTCTCCAAAAAATGTAATTGCCAACCAAATCATTCGTTATGTTCGTGCACGTGCCAACGGAGAAGACAATCACGATTTATTAACACTATATAAATTAGTAGATGGAAAAATCGAAGCTATGGAATTTAATGTCACTAAATCTTTCAAAGGATTGAACACACCATTAAAAAACTTACCACTACAAAAAGACTTAATTGTCGCTGGTATTTCAAGAAATGGTGTCATGATCATTCCTAATGGAAACGATTGTCTACAAGTAGATGACCATGTCATTATTATTAGTAAACATTCCATTGAATCATTAAACGGAATCTTAGGGGCAAAATAATATGAATCGTCGTTTTATTTTTTATACACTCGGGAAGATCATGGAAGTTTTAGCTGCCATTTTACTAATTCCCATGCTTGTTGGATTTATTTATCAAGAAAAAGCTGCCTTTATATATTTGGGTGTTGCCATCGCCACTTTTATTGCTGGATATATCATTAGTCGAAAAAAACCAATCAAAACAAAAATCTTTTCTCGAGAAGGTTTTGTGATTGTTGCCTTTACGTGGATTCTTGTTTCTTTGATTGGTGCTTTACCATACACATTATCTGGAGATATTCCTTCTTATATCGATGCAGTATTTGAGACTGTATCCGGATTTACTACAACCGGATCTTCGATCCTACCAGATATTGAAGCTTTAAATCAATGTAACTTGTTTTGGAGAGCCTTTACCCACTGGATTGGAGGAATGGGAATTCTAGTTTTTGTCGTAGCCATCCTGCCTGAATCGCAAGGAAATACTTTGCATATTTTAAAAGCAGAAATCCCGGGTCCCGTTGTTGGAAAACTTGTTTCAAAAATTAAAATTACAGCACGTATCCTATATTATATATATGCTGCCCTTACTCTAGCAGAAGTAGTATTTCTACTTTTGGGAGGTATGCCATTGTTTGACTCCATTACAACAGCTTTTGCGACAGCCGGTACCGGAGGATTCTCTTGCCGAGGAGCCAGCATTGCCGCTTACAATAGTGCATATATCGATTATGTAGTGACAATTTTCATGATCTTGTTCGGAATTAACTTTAACCTATATTTCTACATTCTAATTAGACGAGCTAAGCTTGCGTTTGGAAGTGAAGAATTGCACTGGTATTTAGGAATCATTCTAACTGTCGCTATATTAATTACATTTAATACCGCACACTTATACGAAAGTATTCTGACTTCTTTTAGATACGCTATTTTCCAAGTAGCCTCTATTATTACTACAACAGGATTTATCACATACGACTACACAAAGTGGCCTCAATTCTCACAGTTTTTATTGATGTTACTCATGTTTGTTGGTGCTAGTGCTGGAAGTACTGGTGGAGGAATCAAAATCAGTCGTATCATTATCTTTTTCAAAAGCGGGATTTCAGAGTGCAAAAAAGCCCTACATCCTCATGCAGTAACAACAGTACAATTTGAAGGAAAAAATGTTGAAAAAAATACCATTTCTAGTATTCACAATTATTTTGCACTATACATATTAATATTCGCTATTTCGTTAATTTTAATTTCTTTCAACAATTTAGATTTCGCATCTAGCTTTTCAGCAGTTTCTACTTGTTTAAACAACGTAGGACCTGGGCTAGGTGTTGTTGGTCCAGTCGATAACTTCGCTTCTTTAGCCGATTTTTCAAAAATCATCCTTTCTTTTGATATGTTAGCTGGACGATTAGAAATCTTCCCAATCCTATTATTATTCTCAAAACAATTATGGGTTAAGTAACAAGTGCCACGAGCACTTGTTTTTTTCATGTAAGTGTATACATTGTGCCAACTCGGACAAAAATTTGACAAATGCTTCCAAATCCTCTTTAATGAATGAGTTTTCGTAGGATATTAATAGTAGATATGCTACGAGAAAATGAATAAAAGGAGGCACAATGATTTTAAGCAGTAACATTCTTATCGCCGCATTATCAAGTACACTTGTATTTGGTGGGGGAAATGCACTATGTGCACAAATACAAGCTGAATTGAAAACAGATGCATTACATATTACCGAAGGAAAAACAATTAAGAATAAAGAAATTGATGTAAAAGAGATTAAACAAAAAAACAAAGGGGAATTTAAAGTTAGTAAAGAAGATTCTTTTGCGAGAAATGGTTATTATACACAAACAAAGAAAAATGGAGAAAAAGTCGTATTTGCCCATGTTGGAGTCATTTACGAAAATGGTATCCGATATACATATTATAGTTCCAATGTTTTATATCATTATCGAACACCAGAATGGACATTGGGAGAAGACGGAATCTATCGTGATGATCAAGGATATATTATTGTCGCATCAAACGATCATGCCCAAGGCACAAAAGTCCATACACCTTTTGGAAAAGGAATCGTTAGAGATTGTGGATGTGCTTCAGGAACCATTGACATTTATGTAGGATTTTAAAAGGAGGTTCATTTGCGAACCTCCTTTTTCTATGACTTTTCCGCTTGAATATACACGTGTATTTTTTTAATGAAGCTTCCTGCAAATTTCAAATAGAAAGGTATCAAGATTCCATTACAAATCACATATATCCATTCTATAGAAGTAAGATTTTCTAAGTAGAAAACGGCAGGGAAGCAACCGATGGCAATTAAGAACGCAAGAATCATAACAGATACAAGAATTTTTCTTAATTTTGTCATTGGTTCACACACCGAAATCAATACACAAAGCGCATTAAAACCAGCTAAATATGTACACATTGTTGATAGTTGCTCGTTCGTTACTGGAACAAAAACCGACAATATCACAACCCCAATTACGGAGAAAATAACACAGCTTGCTCCTGGTAATGCACGCGAGAAAACATGTAGTAAAAAATTTGGAGAAACCGGTCGATCGTCTGGTTCCAAAGTTAATATAAATGAAGGAATTCCCGTTGCCAAAGCCGAAATCAACGTCAATTGAACAGGCTTAAACGGATAGTGAGACAATACTGACAAAGTCAATAAAGTAAGACCTAGCGAGAACATTGTCTTTACTAAGAATAAAGACGCGGTTCTTTGAATATTGTTGATGATACATCGACCTTGTCTTAAAATATGTGGCATCGCTTCAAACTGACTTTCCAAAAGAACAATGGAAGCAATATTCTTAGTTGCGGCTGAGCCTGAACCCATGGCAATGGAACAATCGGCTTCTTTTAAAGCCATCACATCGTTAACACCATCCCCAGTCATCGCAACCGTATGACCATTTTTTTTCAAAGCGATAACCATATCTCTTTTTTGCTCTGGGGTAACACGTCCAAAAATAGAGTAACGATTCAACACTTCTTCGATGTCTTCCACATTGGACATGTCCACTGCATCCCCAACGATTCCTGCTTTTTTCGCAATCGCCGCAACCGTTTGACAATCATCTCCGGAAATAACCTTAATCTTTACATTTTGTTGATAGAAATATTGAACTATTTCTCCAATTTTATCTCTTAACACATCTTGAATTAGAATAAATCCTAAAATTTCAGGATTCCCTTTTAAATTTTCTTCTTTAATTTCTTTTGTAGCCGCTATTGTTAGGACACGATAGCCTTGACTCGCATACAATTTAATTTCTTCCACAAGAGCATCATCCGTTTTTTCCACAATAAAAGGATACGCTCCGATAACAATCCATTCGTCTTCAAACTGAACCGCACTCGCCTTTCTCGTACTCGAAAATGGAATGGTATTTAAAGCTTTCGCTTCTTGACTTCCCGCAAATGCGCGAATGGCTTTGGCTGTATCATTTTCATCGTGAATAACACTATAAAACTTGCCCAAAATCCTTTTTAGTTCTTCTTGGCTTCTTGATTTGTCAACCAGTTGTTTGACTTCCATTTCCCCTTTGGTGATCGTTCCTGTTTTGTCTACACAAAACATATCCACGCGAGCTAAGGTTTCAATACAATACAATTCCTGAATCAATACTTTTTGACGCGCCAGTTTCATAGAACCGACAGCCAAAGCAATTGAGGTCAAGAATACTAAACCTTCTGGAATCATACCTACAACAGCTGCCGACATCGAAAGAATTGCCATCTTCCATTCATATGGATTTATTAAGAATGATTTTAGAAACAATAGAATTCCCGCTGGAATTAACACTATTGTGCAAAAACGAATGATTGTTTGTAAGGCATCTCGTAGTTTGGAAGGATACCTTTTATCACGCTTAGCACGTTCCAAGATTGAATATACATATGTGTCTTTTCCTACGCAAAGTACTTGAATCTTTGCTTCTCCAGAAACAACAATGGAACCCGAAAAAACAGAAGAACCTTCTTCTTTTATGACTAAATCGCTTTCTCCTGTCAGCATAGATTCGTTACATTCAATTTTCCCTTCGACACAAATACCGTCTACACAAACTTGATCTCCTGTTTTTAGTATATAAATGTCATTTTCTACGATATCTTCAATCGCTATTTCTTCCACCTTACTATTTCGTAAAACACTCGCCTTGGGCTGGTTTAATAAAGCTAAATTGTCCAATACTTTTTTGGAACGAATCTCTTGGATTACTCCGATACAAGCATTAGTAATGACCACACCCATAAAGGCCATATTACGAAATGAGCCTGTCAACATGATTAAAAATGCCAAGAAAATATTGATTATATTGAACAAGGTTAATATATGTTCTCGAACAATTTTACGAGTGGGCTTACTCGAAACTTTTTCCACAATATTTTTAGGATTCTTCTCTTGTTCCTTGGTTGTAAGACCCGTTTTTTTATCTGTTCGAATCGTTATTTTTTTCTTTAATTCCATACTCGATTCTCTTTTCTAAATATTTTGAATAGGTGTATCGGCTAATTTCACGACATCTCCATACGATTGAATCGCAAAGTTCATTTCAATAGACACTTGTAAAGAAAACATCAACAAGCGTGTATCAAAACCTTGCACAATGTCTTGGTTTGAAATGGCAGGGTACTTTTCTAAGGCTGATAATGTCTCTTCCACTAAGTCCTTATTCAATTCCGCTTGTAATCGGATGATAAGAACCATTTCTTCTTTCACAGCTTTCAAACCTCTAAACAAGCTCATATAATTGAATCTTTCCATGGATACAAACATTGTCTTTGGGATTGGATGCACAGAAAGTTTTAAAATAGAATCGCTGTCACATCCAATGACAATTTGCGTACAACGATTGTCTTGTGTAAAAATGGAAGCAACATCTTGTAGACACTCCATTTGTTCGTCACTTAATTTCGATTCATGAATCAATACTGAATATCTCATACAAAACTTAACCTCTTATAAATCACTTGGATTGGTTATTTTCTTGTTTGCGGCAGACGATTCCACCATTTTAATAGGCACTTGACTAAATACTTCAACCAAAGAAGCATCATCGGTTCCTAAAAAGTTTTCTTTTTTCGCTTGTTCATGACAAGATAGAATCAATTTTGTTTCAAAACATTGTGGTGTTTGCGCATTAAATAATGTAGCTCGCTCCAAAGTACATTTCACATATCCGTTTTCCACAACTTTTACAGTATCCACACTAGGAATCATTAATAGACATGCTTTTTCGGTTTCCAAGGTAGACTTTAGAGCATCGATTTGTTCTTGTTCTAAAAAAGGACGCGCTCCATCGTGGATAAATACGTAATCACTTTTTACTTTTTGAAGACCATTGTAAACCGAATCTTGACGAGTCGCTCCACCCACTGTAATTTCAATTTTTTCATCTTTACAATATGGCGCCATCAGCTCTTCTTCTCCACTAGCACAAACTACTACAATTTGCGCACAATCTGGATCTTTGACAAACAAAGATAGACTTTTTTCTAAAACCGTTTGTCCATCGGATAAGGTATAAAACACTTTATTATATTCTAATTTTGTACGACTCCCTCTTCCAGCGGCTAAGACAATTAAACTATATTTCATTTTTTTCTCCTTTAAATACATACTTTTTTTCTTCTGGAAATGTTACAAAAATAACATCGGCTATTTCCGTATTCACATCCACATCTATTTTTATTTTTTGATTTTGTACAATTCCGTAAATACGTTTATACGATCCTAAAAATTCAATATTTTCAACTTTTACCAATTCACCTTGTGAATCTAAAAGAATATCTTTACTATGTATCGCAAAATCATCTATCACATTCATGTTCGATACAAATTGGGATACAAAAGGATTCTTAGGCGCATTCCAGATTTCTTCTGGTGTTCCTATTTGTTGAAGCATTCCATCTTTTAATACCACAATGCGATCCGCCAATCGAAGCGCTTCTTCTTGATTGTGTGTCACATAAATCAATGTGTTCTTCAATTGTTTATGCAAACTTTGTATTTCTTCCAATAATTCTTCTTTTAAAATGGGATCTAAACTACTAAATGGTTCATCCATCAACAAAATCGATCTTTGTTCGAGTAAAGCTCGAGCAATAGAAACTCGTTGGGCTTGTCCTCCCGATAATTCTTTCGGCTTTCGTTCCAAACAATCTTTTATTTTCAGCATTTGTGCTAACGCTTCAATATCTTCTTTTTTTGCCTTTTTAAAATCCGTTCCCATCGCAATATTCTCATAGGCACTTAAATGCGGAAATAACTTTGCGTCTTGAAACACAAAAGATACTTTTCCTTTTTTTTCAATCGTTCCTTCATACTCTAAAAGAGAGGCTATAGCTTTTAATAACGTTGTTTTTCCGGACCCACTTGGTCCTACAATCACTAATAGCTCTCCTTTTTTTACACAAAAACGAATATTGGATAATACTTTTTTTCCATTATATGTTTTGGATACATTTTCAATCTGAATAGAATACATAGTCTCATTATATCAAAGATGGAAAAGAAAAGAATCAACTTTCGTTGATCCTATTTTCCTGAACTTCCTAGTTTTCCTTCACCTCTTAATGAAGTCATTTGTTGAAGAGCCTCATACGAGATTTCTTCTTGTTCCAATTGTGGCATAACTACCAATACGCCTTGACAAACTGCTTTTTCATAAGGATAAAGAATAAACGTATTCTTTTCTTCTTCACTCAATGTTTCTACATATTCTTTTTTGGCAATACGAATAGGTTTGTCATTCACATTCGTAATAGGTGCCATATATTCGCCACGATATCCAGAATCGATTACACCGGCTCTTTGTGCCATTCCTTTTGTTCCTGTTGATCCTCTTTCTTTTAACAACATGACATAATCACTGTCGAAACAAGAAGCAACTCCAAGAGGAACTAATTTTGTATGAAGACTTTCAATTTCTAAATAGTCTTCTTCAAAACAAGCATATAGATCATACCCTGCGTCTTCCATTCTTTTATTTGGTACTTTGGCATTTTCTTTTACTTTTGCCCAATATAATTTACTCATATTTAAACTCCTAAAATACATATTTTTGAAGACGATCAAACGCTTCTTTTACTACACTTGTTGGTAGCGCTAAATTCATACGAATCGAACAAGGATGATGGAAAGGTCTACCATCTTGCCAGACAACACCCACTTCTACACCTTTTTGTTGGAGAGTATCAATGTTCGTATTGTGATTTTCACACCATTTTGTACAATCCAAATACAACATATATGTTCCTTCTGGTTTTGATACTTCTACCCCATCAAAATGTTCTTGGATAAAATCACAAGCGTAATTTATATTTTCACTTAATACTTGATTTAACTCTTCTACCCATTCGTGTCCTTCCTTTTTATAAGCGCCAATTAATGCGTGCATAGACAATACATTACAAGAATTGTAATGACTCAACGACGCTTCTTTTATCAAACGAGATTGTAACCAAGAATTGTATACAATCGAATAAGACCCTTGTAACCCAGCTAAATTAAATGTCTTACTTGGAGCGTACATTGCGGCTACATTCTCTCTTGCCCAAGGTCTAACGGATTGTGTTGGCGTATGAACGTTTCCGTTTAATAATAGATCCGACCATATTTCATCGCTAATTACGAAACAATCGTTTTTCTCATACACTTCCATAGCTTTTTCTATTTCCCATTTTTCCCAGACTCTTCCACAAGGATTATGCGGAGAACAGAATACAGCACAATGAATATGGTGTTTTTTTAATTTTCTGTCCATATCTTCATAGTCCATTCGCCAAATACCATTTTCATCTTTGACCAATGGAGAATGAATTAAGTTATATCCATTGTTTTCAAGCGCCCCTGTAAAACCAACATACGTTGGAGAATGTAATAAGATATTATCTCCTTTTGAACAAAGGATGTTGGCAACACTCACAACGCCCCCTAATACTCCATTTTGATAGGAAATATTTTTTGCCTGCAGACCTTCCACTTTATTTCTTTTTGTTTGCCAATCAATTATCGAAGCATAATAATCTTTACTAAGTTCGAAATATCCAAATGTCGGATGTTGCACACGTTTAATAATCTCTTCTTGGATCGTTGGAACTGTCGCAAAGTTCATATCCGCCACCCACATAGGAATTTTTGAAAATCCCTCTTTAATTTTTGCGTTTGGAATCGGGATTTTTTCTACGGCAATTTGATTTGTCTCTGAACGATCAATTATTGATGTAAAATCATATTTCATATTTTATTCTCCTTCTAAATATGGTTTATATTGTGAAATAAGGTCTTCTAAACGAAGCTTAGCGTTAGCCGCCGATGTACTTGGTAAACTTATTGCTTCTATTTGTGGAAAATACTTTTTTAGTGTATTAAAACTGGTTTTTCCGTTACAAAGAACAACTTCTATTGAAGGATATTCTTGTAGTATTTGTTCTATATCGTTCGGAATAATTTCTTTAATTTTGGCATCGGCACTAGTTTCTCGAATACAAGAATGACACACATCCCAAACTGAAATATGTGCCAATTCTAATAATTCTAATTTCTCTTCTTTTGTACTATAAGGAAGTTGATAAATAGTTCCTAGCATAGGCCAAAATCGATTTGTTTTATTGGCATAGTACATTTCTTGTTTCAAACTTTCTACACTTGGCATAGATCCTAAAATCAAGATTCGATCGCCTTGATGGAGAATGGGTTCAAAACCTATTATTCTAGACATACACCGTATACGTCATAAGCTTTTGCGTCTGTAATTTTCACTTTCACAAAAGTTCCTAATTCTAATTCTTCTTCACTAGTAAAGATAACTTGTCCATCTACATCGTCTGGTGCATCCGCTGCCGATCTTCCACGATATTGATTTTTTAGTCCTTCTTTTTCTTCAACTAATACTTCAATTTCTTTTCCAATTTTTTCTTTATTCTTTTCTAAAGAAATCTCTTCTTGTACCATCATCAACCTTTCCAGACGAGCTTGAGCCACTTCTTCATCAATTTGACCATCCATGTTAAAAGCGGCTGTATCTTCTTCTGGAGAATATGTGAAAGCACCGAATCGATCCCATTTTGTCTCTTGAATGAATTCCACTAATTCTTCAAATTCTTCTTCTGTTTCTGTTGGGAAACCAACAATTACAGTTGTTCTTAATGTCGCTTCTGGGAACATTTGATTGATTTTTTTGACTAGAGCAATCGTATCTTCTTTTGTTCCTCGACGATTCATTTTTTTCAAAAGACGATTGTTGGCATGTTGCATTGGAATATCAAAATATGGCACGACTTTTTCACATTCAGCCATGGCTTCTAATACTTCATCCACAATTTCATCCGGATACATGTATAGAATACGAATCCAGTGTAATCCTTCAATTTTGTTGATTTCACGAATTAACTGGGCTAAGCGCAATTCTCCATAATAATCCAAACCATATTTTGTCGTATCTTGGGCAATTAAGGTTAATTCTTTAACTCCAATACTTGCCAAAAATTCTGCTTCTTGAACAACATCTTCAATAGAACGTGAAACTTGATCTCCACGAATCAGAGGAATGGCACAATAAGTACAGTGATTTGAACATCCATCACTAATTTTTTCATAAGCACGCCATGGTCTTCCGGAAAGAACACGTTCACTCTTTAAGTAACTTCCTTTTATACTTTCTCCCGTTACATCTTCAAAAATTTCTGTCCATTTATCGTAATCATCAATTTTAATGACAGCATCAATTTCTGGAATTTCTTCGCGCAAAGTATCGGCATATCGTTGTGCCAAGCATCCACAAACTATTAATTTTTTTAATCCACTTTTTTTATAAGCCGCCATTTCAAAAATTGTATTAATCGCTTCTTCTTTAGCCGGGTTAATAAATCCACATGTATTAATAATAATGACATCGGCTAAACGAGGATCACCAACAATTTTATGATTATTCTCTTTTAATAAAGCCATAATGTTTTCTGAATCCACTAGATTCTTGCAACATCCTAGCGAAATAAATCCAATATTCATTATTCGTTTCCTTTCTTTCTTTTATACAGCATACGATTTTCTAGTGCAAACACACGAGGTCCAAATTTCCCTGGTTGTGTAGCATCTAGACTTTCTTTCATCATAAACATTCGAGAATCTAAATTATCTAATAAGGATAACACTTCCGCTTCTGGAATCATTGGAAGTACAGGAGAGCCATATTCCATTTTTCCATGGTGAGAAAGAACCATATGTTTCATTAATAAAACATCTTCATCGTCTTGTACACCCAATTCTTTGGAAGCCTCATCAATCATACAAGCCACGATTGTGATATGTCCTAATAGATTTCCTTCAATACTATATTCTGGTAATACTGGTTGTGTAAATTCTTTTATTTTCCCAACATCGTGAAGTAAAATTCCTGCAATTAATAAATCTATATCTAAAAATGGATATTGCTCACTTACACAAATAGCCATTTTTGCCATGCATAAGGAATGATATGCCAATCCGCCTGGAAAAGCATGATGGTTTTTTGTAGCAGCTGGATAAGAATAATAATCGTGCTTATTTTTTTCTAAGACAGCTACTAATACATCTTTCACAACACCATCTTTCATTTGTTCAATCAAATTAGAAATTGATTGTTCTAATTCCATTCGATTCATTGGTGCTTGGCGCACAAACTGAGACATATCTTCTTCTGGTTTTGGAGTTAAAGATCGAACACGTAGCTGAATAGCACCTCGATGTATGATCACATCTCCAGTGGCCTCAACAACCATTCCTACTTTATATTTTCCCACTTGTTCTTCGGTTAGATTCCAAAATTTTGCGTCTAATAATCCAGAAGCATCTTCCAAATTTAAAGATAAGTAAGGTGTTTCCTTTTGAGTTTTTCCTTTTTCACATTTCGTAATTAAACAAAGAAGAGAAATCTTCCCTTCTTCTTTTATATCTTTTATCATCATACCGATTATTCCTCCATGATATCGTCGATTTGTTCCGTAGAATATCCTTGTGTAAATAAATATTTCTTGATCTTATTTCTACGAATCGCGTTATCTCCTACACTATTATATAAACGTTGTGCTTTTCGATATGCTAATAAGATAGAGTCTTCATCACTTCCTAAAAAACCAATATTTCTCGCAGCTTCTTTCGCAATCGTTGAATCATATCCTTTTTGGATTAGTTTATTTACAATACTTTGTTCACGTAAACTTTCTGATTTTTCTTTGACATTTGTGCTCAACTTTTTAGCTAACTTCTTAGCATTTAGTAGTTCAACGCTTTCTCCCAAAGAATCTAGAGCCATTTGGATATATTCTTTTGAAACTCCTTTTTTTAGTAATTTCATTTCAATTTCTTTTTTACTAAATCCATTGCTGTGCCAATAATCGGCTTTTTCTAAAGCATATCTTTCATCATCGATCCATTTGCGCTTTTTAAATGTTTCAACAATTAATTCGGCTTCTTCTTCTAATAAACCTTGTTTCTGAATACAATATTGATATAATTCGTATCCAGTATAGTCCTTTCGGAACACATGATTTTTACATTGTGAAAATGCGACATAATAGTCTTGTAGCGATTCGTAAGAGTCAACCACATAACTATCAATTTTTGTTCCAACTTCTAGTTTCATGTCAAAGAATTCATTTGGCGAAAAAACCAAGCGTTTTACTTCTTTTCCATATTCTCGATATAAAGACAACTTAACATAATCTTCTTCAAACTGAATACCTTCTACGGTATAACACATTTTATAGTCATTTAATGCTTGTTCATACACAGCATATGCTTTGTGGGCAAAAGTTGAAGTTTTATATGGACTTGTTTTTTCCACACAAGCTTGACACATCGCGTCGCGCTCTTCTTTCGTTTTTCCAAAGAAATAATCTAACTTTTCAGCTAGTTCTTTGGCATTGTCAAAATAATAACCAGTTTCATCTTCATATACTAATTCATCAAGAACTGGATCTCTTCGTCCAAAAACACACAATCCAGTTGCTAAAGCTTCAATATATGTCATACCTTGTGTTTCTGTAGTACTTGCAGACGCAAAACAATCAAATGCTGCATAATAATAAGGAATATCTCCTTTTGGTTTTCTTCCAGCAAAAATCACTTTGTCTTCGACGTTGAATTTTTTCATTACATCGTAGTAGAATTCTTCATCTACACCACCACCAACGATCACAAGCTTTATTTTTTCATCTTTTACATAAGCCACCGATTCGATCAACATATCAATCATTTTTTCTTTGGCAATACGTCCAACAAAAACAACTACATGATCTTCTTTTGATAAACTATATTCCTCGCGAATGCTTGCCACACGTTGTGGATCGAGTTTATCGCGATTAAATGCTTCAATATCCAATCCTGTAGGAACCACATACACAGGTGTAGTCACACCATAGGATAATAAGGCTTGTTTCGTTTTTTCACTTGGAGCAATAACTGCTTGGGCACTATTTCCTAAGTAACTAGATACGATTCCAATAATTTTCTTTTCTACATTTGTAACGATTTTAGAATCCAATGGATTCAAATAATGTGTATAGTCTTCATACATAGTATGATATGTATATACTAAAGGTAATTGTAATGTTTTAGCCATATGACGCGCAAAAATTCCAATCCCGGCTTCGGTTTGGACATGTATAACATCTAAGTTCATTTTGCGTACATACTTTTCAGCTTCAAACTGAATAGGGCTGGACATTTTATACCCATAAAAACCTTTTAATTCAATTCCTGGTAATCGCAAAACATGATCGTCCATTTCAATAGTGGAACCATGATGATTTGAAATTACATATACTATATGTCCTATTTTTTCTAATGATTCTTTTAGTGTTTGCACACTTGATACAACTCCGTTTATATCTGGTAAATATGTGTCCGTAAATAAGCCTACTCGCACTTTCTATACCTCCTATTTTATCGTTGGACCATAACCAACTGAACTTTTTGACACAGAATCTCGTTTGTCATAATAACTTTGAGCGACTGTAAAAATAATCCCGCCGATTAAGATAATAACATGATATGTTGAAAAACGCCATAAAACCATTACGGCACCCGTTAATGCCCCCATCATAGACTGAAACATCAACGCAAAAACAACTTCAGTTCCTCCACTAGCACCTGGTACAGGAATAAAACTATTAGCCATAAGAACGAAGCTTGATAACGCAATTACATCCAACATTTTTGATGCTTCCAATGGAATATTTAATGCTCTAGCAACTACGAATGGTAAAGAATACAACAATGTTAATCGAACTAAATTTATTAATGAACATACAACAATGTTCTTTTTGTCTTGGGCCAAAACCTTAATCTCTTTTGTAAAAGATTGTACTTGAAGATTCCAGGCTTCTACTTTTTGGTCTGGATTTTTTATAAATTTAATTTTTTTCATCAAATTTCCAGCCCATGCCGTTAATTTCAACATAAATTTTGGGAATAGAGCCATTGTATATAGAGCAATAACCACCACTGCATTCACCAAGTAGCCTAATAAAATCATATTAAACCAACTCGATTGTTTACTGTAGTATCCAAATTTTAGTAAGAACAAGATTGTTACATAAATCATCATTGTCGTTTGGTAAATGATAAAATCTGCCCACAACAAGCTTGCTCCATCACTAACCTTAATTCCTTGTTTTTTTAGAATATACGCTTGGGCAAACTGTCCTCCTGTACTGCTTGGAGTAATCCCTGACATAAATGTTCCAACAAATGCACAAACAATTCCGTTTCCAACAGTATATTTAGGATTGTACTTTTTTCCCATCACAACATATACCAATCCCCAAACAACCGTGTATAGAATTCCCCAGCATAATATAATAATTAAAGATAGGGGCTTCATTTTTGAAATCGCATCCAATACCACTTGGTAGTTATCTTTTAGAGCTAGCCATAGTGCAAATCCAGTTAATCCAAGAATAAGCACAAAGTTCATTAGATATTTTTTCATAATTCTTCTCCTATCTCGATTGTGATTATATTATCTGTTCTTTTTTTCTAAAATTTTAGTTTGTTTCTCTTTATATGCATCTAAATAGAATTCTCTCCACATGGATAACACATGTTCTTTTGAATAATACTCACTAATGTATTGACTTTCCTTTTGGTATTTCGCATACAATGCCGGATCGTTTTTTAATTGTAAAATCAATTGTGCAAAACTATCATTATCGTTGGCTTTTAAGTATTTTTCAAATAAGATTTCTTCGTATAAACTTAACGATCTTAATACCAATGGTACATGTAAATTAACAGCTTCCAAAATGGTCATTGGAAACAATTCATTATAACTAGGAACAAATAGTACGTTTGCGATATTATATAGATTCACCATTTCTTCTCTAGGTACAATTCCGATAAACTTCACATTTTTCGGTGGATTTTCTTGAAGGTGCTTTAATTCTTCGTATCCATCCGTAATTCTTCCAAAACTAAACCCTCCAGCCCATACAAATTGGACTTCTGGGCATTTTTTGGCCGTTTCTACAAAATCAAGCACACCTTTTCTATGTTGTACTTGTCCGGCTCCTAATACAATAAAATCTTCTTTATTCAATCCATATTTTTCTCGAACAGCTAAGCAATCTTCTTCACTTTTTCGATAAAATTTCTCTTTCGAAACATAATTAGGGATGTAGTATATTTTTTCTCGTGGAATACCCGCTTTTACTAAATCATCAATAAAAGTTGGATTCACTACCACCAATCGATCTGCTGATTTATAAAATTGAATCAAATATGTTTGAAATATAGAAAATACCGGGGTTGGTAAAGTTAAGCTTCCATTTAGCGTATCTGGTAAAAAATGACAATAAGCAATATTGGTTGCCTTACGATCTTGCATTTTCGCAAAATGCGTTAAATCCACGGTGTGGAAATGTTGTATGTCCGGTTTAATCAACCAATCGTTTTCATATATATCAAAAAGATCACTAGCCCCTTCTTTGACTAGACGTACTTGTTCCACATATGCACTCCCAACGCCTTGTCCCTCTACTTTATCCGCGCTGGAATACATCACAATATTTAGTTTTTCTTTTACCATAAAATCTACATCTTCTTTCTAGGTTATTATACCATGTATTCCTGTTTTTCCACTACTTTTACATGAATAAAGCTGACTACACACGAGTCAGCTTCATTCAGTGTTTGTTTTTAGAAAGGGAATTTGATTATGATGACCGTTGTTTGTTTGGTCAAAAATAATATACAGAAGAATTTCTTTACTTATATGTCAAAATTTTGTGAAATCATGTGATAATGTAAGAGCTTTCATGTTCTAATAACCAAATTTCGCCTTAAATTTAGCCCATTCCCCTATAGCTGTTTCTTCTAAAAGAGCAAAATCAACTCTAAAACCAGCTTCCGATATCTTTTGACATGCATCGGCTTCTTGTTGGGTTAAAAATTGATTTTTTCCTACAAAAGTTGTACCTTCTCTTTGCGAACAAGGTCCAATAACCACACGTTTTAAATTTGAAGTACCAATTTTATGATTAACTAATAATTCTGCCATATCCTCTGCATTTTTTGTGATTAAAAAATACGATTTAGGACTTTCTAATATAAGATCTAATTTGTTCAAAAACGTTTCAATTGTCCACACAAAAACTTTTTTTCCCGTTGCATTCAAATATGCTTGTGTAAGAATTGGAGTATTTGCAGCTTTATCATTGACCGCAATAATACCATCACAAGGATATTCTTTCGCCCAACGTTCCACTATTTGACCGTGTACGATTCGATCGTCTACACGAATGAAGCTAATCATATAAAGTCTCCTATAAATCGATATCGTAATCCACTACTTCAATGTCTTTTTTTGTAAATTCTTGAAGTCCATCGTGCGCTTCTATCAAAATGATTTCTTTTAGTTCCGATAATGAAATCGAATTGTCTTTTAATAAAACTGCACTTAGTGCCAATGGCATATTCATACCTGCTAAAATAATGGTATTTTCGAGCCATCCTTTATTATCTAATATTTCTACCGCATTTGTGATTGGAGAACCACTAATAATATCAGCTAATAAAATAATCTCGTCTCCCTCTTGAATCTCTTCTAGATATGTACTGAATTCTACAACAAATTGATCCGCACTCATATCTTCAGATAAGTTGCAAGAAAATACACCTTCTCGTTTTCCTGTCATCATACGAACCGCTGAATGTAATCCTTTTGCGAAGTCTCCATGACTTACCATAATTACATGTCTCATAAAAATAGTCCCCCTATATCAATTGTAAACGCAAATCTATGTATAAATTTTATTCTATTCAATGGCTATCCGCAAGCTTTTCATGGTATAATTTTGAACATGAGTACATTACAAGAAATTCAAGAATTCTATTTAAAAAGACACAATACTCGTGTTATTGAAGCTAAAAATGGGTACGCAAAACTCGTAATGTCTGTTGAAGAAAATGCCTTAAATATTTATGGAATTGTTCATGGAGGAGAACTGTTTACTCTAGCAGATAATGCAGGAGGAATAGCTGGATTTTCAAACGGGCACGAAGGACTTGTCACTTTATCCGCAAATATCAACTACTTAAATGCTGCCAAATGTAAAGAGTGCATCGCTATTGCTCAAGAAGTGAACTCAACAAGAAAAACGGGTGTTTACGATGTCTGTATTTATAACGAAGAAGAACTTCTTCTTTGTAAAGCAACATTTACCTACTACTATAAAAAACCATAGGATGATATGTCCTATGGTTTCTTTTTTTTATTTAAATGCTTTTTTAAATTTCTCAAACGGATTGTGGCTTGCTCCATCTCTTAATTGTTCGTATAGAGCACGTTCTTTTTTCGATAATTTCTTTGGAATTTCGATTTGAACTTCTACATATTGATCACCTTGCAGACCACGAGATGTTTTAACACCTTTTCCTTTTAGACGGAATTTCTGATTAGGTTGTGTTCCTTCTGGGATTTTAAGATCTACATCCCCATATACTGTTGGTACAGCAATTGTAGTTCCAATTGTTGCATCAATCGCACTAATTGGAGCTGTCATATAAATATCGTTTCCTTGGCGTTTGAAAGTTGGATGTGGTTTTACCATCATTTCGATATATAAATCTCCATTAGGTCCTCCATTGATTCCGCGTTCACCCTTTCCAGCTACACGAATTTGTTGTCCCGATTGAATTCCTTCTGGAATTTTGATATCCAATTTAATACGTTTGTGTTCGTATCCTTTTCCATTACATTCATGACATACTTTTGTGACTTTTTTACCTGTACCATGACAATCTGGACATACCGATTGTTGTTGGATTACACCAAAAGGACTTCTTTGTTGCGTCATGACATATCCAGAACCATGACATGTGGAACATGTTTGTACATCACTAGGACTATCGGCTCCAGATCCATTACAGTGCTTACAAGTTTCGTCCACTTCTAAAGAAACAGTTTCTGTTTTTCCAAAAATAGAATCCATAAAATCGATGCTCATACGCATCATGCGATCATTCCCTTGTCTTGGACCATTGTTCGCTCTAGATTGTCCTCCAAAGCCACCGAATCCACCACCAAAGAATGAACCAAAAATATCGCCTAAATCACCAAAATCTGTGAATCCACCAGAGAATCCGCCTTGTCCAAATCCTCCGTCCATTCCTGCAAATCCATATTGGTCGTAAGTTGCACGTTTTTGCTCATCGCTCAATACTTCGTAAGCTTCGTTAATTTCTTTAAATTTATCTTCTGCTCCTGGATCTTTATTCACATCTGGGTGATATTTCATGGCAAGTTTACGATATGCTTTTTTAATTTGATCTGGTGTCGCACTTTTATCCACACCTAACACTTCATAATAATCTCTTTTTTCTGCCATATATTCCCCTCCTTTATGCACGAATAAGTTCTAGCATTCGCTAGAACTTAAATTCGAATTAATGTTTTTCAGTAAATTCTGCATCAACTACATCATCGTGATTTGCAGCTCCACCTTGTTGTCCAGCGCCTTGGTTAGGATCTGCTTGTTGATACATTTGTTGTCCTGCCATTTGAGCAGCTTTTTCTAATGCATCTAATTTATTTCTTACATCATCCATATTGTTTTCATCTAATGATTTTTGTAAGTCGTCACGAAGTTTTTTAGTTTCTTCTGCTTGTTTTGGATCAATTTTGTCTTTGTTGTCTTCTAACATTGCATCAATTTGAGAAATGAATCCTTCAGCACGGTTACGTAAATCGATATCTTCTTTACGTTTGTCATCTTCAGCCTTGTGTTCTTCGGCTTCACGAACCATTCTATCGATTTCTTCTTCACTTAATCCAGAAGAGTTAGTGATTGTGATAGATTGTTCTTTTCCAGTACCTTTATCTTTTGCACTTACGTGAACAATACCGTTAGCATCGATGTCGAATTTAACTTCGATTTGAGGTACACCACGACGAGCTGGAGCAATTCCTCCTAATTGGAAGTTTCCTAATTCTTTGTTGTCAGAAGCCATTGGACGTTCCCCTTGTAATACACGGATATCTACAGCAGGTTGGTTATCTGCAGCTGTTGAGAATACTTGTGATTTACTTGTAGGAATTGTTGTGTTACGAGGGATTAATACTGTCATAACACCACCCATAGTTTCGATACCTAATGATAATGGAGTTACGTCTAATAATAATACGTCTTTAACATCACCAGCGATTACCCCACCTTGAATAGCAGCACCCATAGCTACGGCTTCATCAGGGTTAACAGATTGGTTAGGACGTTTTCCTAATGCGTTTTCTACTGCTTTTTGAACCGCAGGAATACGTGTTGAACCACCAACTAATAATACTTGGTCGATATCGGATGCACTTAATTTAGCATCACGTAACGCATTTTGAATTGGGATTAATGTACGATCTACTAAGAATTTAGTCATATCGTCAAATTTAGCACGAGTTAATGTTGTATCAAAGTGTAATGGACCAGCAGGACCAGCTGAGATAAATGGTAAGCTGATTTGTGTTTGCATTACACCACTTAAGTATTTTTTCGCTTTTTCAGCAGCTTCTTTTAAACGTTGCATAGCCATTGGGTCTGCAGTTAAGTTAATTCCATTTTCTTTTTTGAAAGTATCAACCATCCAGTCAACTAATACGTTGTCGAAGTCATCTCCACCTAAACGAGTATCTCCGTTTGTTGATAATACTTCGAAAGTACCGTCAGCTAAGTCTAAGATAGAAACGTCGAATGTTCCTCCTCCTAAGTCGTAAATTAATACTTTTTGTTCTTTATCAGTTTTATCAATACCATATGCTAAAGCAGCAGCTGTAGGTTCGTTGATAATACGTTTAACTTCTAATCCTGCGATTTTACCAGCATCTTTTGTTGCTTGACGTTGTGCATCGTTGAAATATGCAGGAACTGTGATAACAGCTTCTGTTACTTTATCTCCTAAATAATCTTCAGCATATGATTTTAAGTAAGTTAAAATCATTGCAGAAACTTCTTGTGGAGTATATTCTTTTCCTTCTGCACTAACTTTTTGGTTAGTACCCATTAAACGTTTTACAGAAGAAATAGTGTTAGGGTTTGTAACTGCTTGACGTTTTGCAGCATCCCCGATAATACGTTCTCCGTTTTTAAACGCAACTACTGATGGAGTAGTACGGTTTCCTTCTGGGTTAGGGATTACTTTACTATCTTTCCCTTCCATTACAGCTACACAGCTATTTGTTGTACCTAAGTCAATACCAATAATTTTTGCCATATTCATGTCCTCCTATTCGCTAACCTTTACTAAGGCTGGTCGTAAAATACGATCTTTTAACATATATCCTTTTTGTAATACCTCAATCACAATACCAGCTTCTACACCTTCTTTAGCTTCTGTTAATAAAGCTTGCATTGTGTTGTGGTCAAATGGTTTATTTAACGCTTCAACTTCTTTAATTCCTTCACTTTGAATTACTTGTTCAAGTTGTGCATAAATCATTTCAAAACCTTTTACATAGTTCATTAGCTCTTGATTTTCGCTTTGAACCTTTAAAGCCATAGACATATTGTCTAAGATTGGAAGTAATGCCAATCCAGCTTGTTGGAAACGATACTTTTTAGCTGTATCAGCTTCCTTTTGAAGTCTTTTTTTCATGTTTTCTGCATCCGCATAAGCGCGCATGTAGTCGTTTTTCATTTGTTCTACTTCCGCTTCCTTGTTCGCAAGAGCAGTTTTTAACTCTTCAACAACAGCTTCTAAAGTAGGTTCACTTGTTTCTTCGGATTTATTTTCTTCAGCATCCGTTGCAACTTCTTCCACAACTTCTTCTGTTATTTTTTCATTATCGTTTTGGCTCATCATCTATGCCTCCTATTCCTATAAACGCTTCTTCAATCCGATCTGACATATAGTCCATCAAAGCTACAATTCTCGAATACTGCATACGACTTGGACCGACAACCATTAATTGTCCTTCTCCCTCGTTTGAGTAATGGAATTTTGTGGTGATGACAGAACAGTCGCCAATTTGAATTAGCTCGTTTCTTTCACCAATCTGTACAGCAATATTGCCTTCTTGGTCTGTCCATTGGTGGAATACTTTAGAACTTTCTAAAGCATTTAGTAAATTACGAAGTTTATTGACATCACTAAATTCAGGCTGAATCAACATATTACTTCGTCCTCTTACGGCAACCTTCTCTTTATTAAACTGCATAAAGGCAGTGACAAAAGCTTCAAAAATCACTTCGTGTCGAGTTAAGGTTGCTGCCATCAGTGGTTCCACCTCTTGCATCTTTTTGACTACATCACAAATTGGTGTTCCTATTAAATACCGATTAAAGAAAGATGTGCATTGGTTTAAATCTTCAGATGATACATCCGATTTAAACTGGAACATTCTATTTTCTGTATGTCCTTGATTTGTAACAATCACGGCGACTGCACTTCTTCGATTAATAGGAACAAGCTGCACATGTTGTAATGTTTGCTTGCTGCTATCAGGTCCCAATACTACGCTAGTTAAATTTGTCATTTCGCAAAGTATGTCACAGCTCTTATCAATCATTTCATCCAAAGAATAATGACGTTCGCTAAATACCTGACTTAAACTTTCACGAATTGGATCGTCCAAATTCGTTACCATCAAATTTTCTACATAATATCGATAACCCAATTGACTTGGAATACGACCACTAGATGTATGTGTCTTTTCAAGTAATCCCATTCGTTCTAGAGAAGCCATCTCGTTACGAATTGTTGCACTGGATACTGGAAAAGGTAACATATTCATTAAGGTTTTCGATCCAACCGGTTCTGCACATCTAGTAAATTCGTCGACAATCGTTTTAAAAATAACCTTTTGTCTTTGTGACAGTTCCATGTTTTCACAACCTTTCTAGCACTCTTTTTCCTTGTCTGCTAATAGTATAGCACATTTTTTAGCACCGTCAACTCCTTAGTGCTAATTTCTTTTTTCAAAAAAAGCACCACCCATTGATAGTGCTAATATGTATACTCTATAATCCATAAGAAATGATCAAGATTATCCCTTGTAGTACAAAGAATATCCCTAATCCTAAATACCAAACAGGAGGAATCCCTAAAGTAAATTCTTCCGGATTTTTTGCATTCACTAAAATTTCAATAGAATCTCCTTTTTTATTCTTATTCTTAAGAGACATATCCAAATATCCTGTATACTTCTTATCATTATATATATAAGAAACTTTCGGAATATACTCTTTCTTTTCTCCTCCGCGAATCGGTGTAACAACTTCTTTCACCGAAACCACTTTAGACATTGTTTTTATTCGGCATTTCAAATAGCTTCTTAATGCTGCATATAATATAGAAGCACCTAATACGATCAAAAAAATTCCAATATACAAAAACGTTGATTTTCCCATTGTTTATTCCCTCACTTATTATCATTATACCATCATTAATCCATATTTCTTCTTTCTTTTCAAACACATCTTTTTAGTTTACAATACGCTTAGAAAGCGAGGAATTGATAAATGAGTTTTCAAGAAATTTCAACTAAGGAATTAATGATGAATCCATTTGATAAAATCAGCAATGAATGGATGTTAATTAGTGCACAAAAGGAAGGAAAAATGAATACAATGACTGCTAGCTGGGGAATGGTTGGTCATTTATGGGGAAAAGATGTCGTACAAGTTTTTATTCGCCCTCAACGTTATACAAAAGAATTCGTTGATAATAGTGATACTTTTACTATTTCTTTTTTCAACGGAGATTATAAAAAAGAATTAGGATATTTAGGTTCTAAATCTGGACGTAATGAAGATAAGGTTGCAAGTGTTAACTTCCATCCAACTATTGTAGGAGAAGCTGCTACATTTGAAGAAGCAAGCTTAGCAATCGTTTGTAAGAAAGTTTATATTGACGAAATTAAAGAAGAAAAATTCTTAGATCAAGAAAAGATTGACAAATGGTATCCTCAAAAAGATTACCACACTTGTTACATCGGAGAAATCGTAAATGTCTACACTAACAAATAGTCTTATTCATCTTGATAATAATATTGTTTTTGCGGCAACTACCATGAAAAATGTAGATCTACCAGAAAAAAACAATATGGCTTTGCATGTTTGTGTGAATCCAGAAGAAGTTTTAAAAAATAGATATCGTTTAGAGAAAGAATTAGAACTACCATTATCGAATTGGGTTCTTCCATGGCAAAAACACACAGCAAACTTAGTACGAGTCACAAAAGAAGATTTGGGAAAAGGTGCTTTGGATGCCAACACGAGTATCATGAATACAGATGCTGTATTTACTACAGAAAAAAATACATTAATTGGAGTATTTACAGCCGATTGTATTGGTTTAGTTTTAGTGGATGAATCCACACCTTGTGTTTGTACAATTCATTCTGGTTGGAAAGGTACAGCACAAGCCATCACTTATAAATCTGCAAAATATTTAATCGATCAAGGTTTTATGAAACCTGAAAATGTTAAAGCCTATTTTTCACCAAGTATTCAATACGATTCATTAGAAGTCGGAATGGAAGTTGTCGATTTAATGAAAGAATTACCATTTGATTTGGAATCATATATTCGATACATGCCAAATGAAAAAGCATATATTGACAATCAAGGAATTAATATTGAAATGTTACGTTCTTTAGGAATTACACAAATCTATCCGTCTTCCTATGACACAAAAAAAGAAAGAGACAATTGCTTTTCTTATCGTGCAGAACGTCCGACCGGTGAACATTTTACATTTGCTTATCTTAAGTAGTCTAACAAGACTACTTTTTTTCTTGCATTTGAACAAAAAAAAGAGAGATTTTCATCTCTCTTTATTGGTTATTAATCTTAAACCAGATTATTCAGCAGCCATTTCAGCTTCTTGTTTTACTAAGTCTTTGTCGTACTTAACTAAGAATGGGAAGTAGATAGCTAAGTTCATAGCGAATCCGATTAAGCATAATACTACACCCATGAATGAAGCTGTTCCTAAGAATGCACCGATACCGATTGGAGTACACCATGGTACTTGAGCAATGATAGGTGGGAAGATTCCAGTTTTTAATAATAATAAGATAACTACAGAAGTAAGAGTTGGTCCACAAATGAATGGGATAATTAATGCAGGGTTATACATGATAGGTACACCGAAGATTAATGGTTCGTTGATGTTGAATAGTCCAGGACCGATAGCAGCTTTACCTAATACAGATAATTGTTCTGATTTAGCCATG
>JAUNDJ010000142.1 GCA_030526175.1 Bacillota bacterium | reverse complement strand
TACATATGCACTTCCAATTAAGTACTGTGCTATCTCATTGCCTTCCTCAGCTTTGTTTCTAAGCTTACTGATGATATTACTTGGATCAACTCCGCCTATCAGATAGTCCCCTAGGCCTAATACAAGTTCATAAAACCCCATCTCCCTATCATAAGCAGCCTGATCCCTTAGCAAAGCTTTTACTCCTTTTGCAACTAATCGTACACTTCCACCTATAGCTGCACCTACTGCTACACTCGCCCCAGCGCCTAACGCACTAGCAGTTCCACCAACTCCGAAACGACGCATCATGTTTCTGCTCTTTTGATATCCATCATACATGCCGGCCACAGTCCCTGCTGCTTTATAGAATAGTTTTTCAAGTTCCGGAGCCTTTATCTGTTCACCTTTGCCTTCTAACGCCATGCCAATCATATTAGATTTACAGTATACATATATTCCCATATAGTTAGAATTCACTGTGGATCTAATATTGATCGCTGGAAAGCTATTATCGATCTTGATATCCATAAGGAATACCGGTATATCTGCTGCACGAGTAAGTTCTTCAAATGCTTCCTTAAGATCATTGATAGTTACTTTGACATCATAATTTAATGTCCAGTTTCTCAATTCCGTAAAGTCTTTTGATTTATACATTTCCTATTCTCCTGTATGATCTTATCTTTTAACGTTAGACATCTTTAATTGGCACTTATTTATCACTATAATAGGTATTGTTTATACCTTTATCATTTAAACTTTTAACGAATTTATCTAAATGATTTCTGAATACTTTTTTGAAAACTCTATTATTTCCAAACGCATCAACTAGTTTGGGACTAATAAAATAATATGCTTTTATGAACCATCTCCCAAATACTGATTTTGATAATACATTATCTCGAAAGCGGCGTAAAGTCCACACTTCTGGACAATCATACGATCCGTAAACAGCTGTAGCTATATAACAACCTCCTGATGAAGGTGTCTCTGGAATATAAAAATTAATATTAACATTAGGATATTTTGTTTTCACATCCCTTTGCAATAATTGCATTGCTTTTATTAAATCAGCATCTGATTTAAATGAACCTATACTTTGATAAATAGCATACGAAGAAATTGGTCTTGGTCTTCCAACGTTAAACCAGTCAAAAACCTCATCGCTGAATTTTTTATCAGATGGATGGCGATTTGGACTATTAAGAAACATATCTATATCACTTTCAGAATCACCTAAATATCCAATTATTTGCATCTTATGAACATAATCATTGCTTCCTTCATAATCTTTAACCACTTGTATTCCATATATTTCCAGCGAACAGTATTCTTCTTTATTCTTCCATTTTACTAATCTATCAACTAAATTGTAAAAATAATCATATGTAAAATTATCAATGACATTGATTGAGTTTTCCGGTCTAATTTCTTGTTTATCATATCCTTCAAGTAACCTTTGCGCTATAGGACGTATATTATTCAAAAGCTCCAGATCAGTCACTTTTTCTAAAGTATTATCTTCTAAATGGATTTCCATGATTTTATATACATCTGTAATATCAGATTCATCTGAAAGAATCTCATTTACATAAACAAATTTCCTTCCATTATAATCAAACCTTGCAAGGACTACCACTTTATCATCTTCATCAAATGTTACAACATCATATCTTTTTAATTCGTCTAGTTTTTTCATACTCTTATTCTCCAACTAATATCTTTAACACAAACGACATATATAATTATATTTCGTTTTCAACTTCAAACCCATTCATTTTCTTTTGAAATGCTTTATACTCCTTTAATGAAACAATCTGTATCGGACACTGCAGCAGATGCCAGATCCTTAATCTAAGTAGATATAGTGCCTTTTTAATGCCATATTCGTTACTTAATAAAGCTACGCTATGCCTGATAGGCAGTGCAGATCAACAATCTGCTGCCTAAATTATGGCGTATAAAATTTTTGATTTTTAACCATTGAGTTGAGTTCATTTTTATTAGGTATAGTTTGTCCTACATTTCGTTTCCATAGTTATACTAACATTATATATTATATAACAATACTATCTTCTGAACGATTCAATTGTACAAAATGGCCTTCCAAATGTACATCTTAGTTTGTTTCATAGCTACACTACAGAAGATACATAAAGGTTGTTTAATTATATCGCACCTTTAGACTTAGTATAAATACTATTTTAAAGTGGGGCGATGCGGAGGTTTTCTTGGACTGTCTATGCACCAATCCTTGACTACTCCTGTAATTCTCCACTTAAACTATAAGAACCCCTTTACCGGATTCCGACATAAAAGATGAAGTTGGATGAAGCTAAATCAATCATTTTCAAGTGTGTCTTTAACCATTTCAATCGGATAAGGAAATCTACTTCAAATCCGGATGGTCTTCCACCAGTAACTTGCAGAAGACTTCTGTAGCAGCCATTAGCTGAATCCACATAATTTTGTGAGTCTCAATTTTGTGGGTTTAAAGAGACTCTTTAAAAGACCGTGTTAGCGTCAGTTTAAAATTAGTCAGTGTGCCTCACTTTTAAATTAGCATTTATAGCATTGTTACTTTCATGTTCGATTATTCTGTTCTGAAATATCGTGCAAATATTCAAGAGATGCAAGTATTTCATCACAATAATCATAGAACGGATCATCGCTCAGTTCCATCCTGAGATTAATTGCATTAATAAAACATTCCTTTGCCTTTGCTTCTCTATTATTTTTCTCTCTCACATAACATACACCCATATTATGATAGTATGTAGGAATACTTTTTTTGTCATCACTGTACTCAATTGCAGTGCGATACAATTCTTTCGCTTTGTCATAGTTATTATTATCCATATAGATTCCTGCTAAACTTGCCGCATCGTTGGAATAAGGGATTCTGTACTCCTTAGGATCTTTCATATATATCTCGTTAATTAACTCCTCAAATATTCGTATTGCTTTTCTATATCTTCCTTTTTTTAAATAAATTGAAGCCTGAAGACGTTTTGCGCCAATATAATTCATAATATTGCAATCATCAGGTTTAATCTTTGACAACATATCATTTATTATTCTTTTTGATTTTCCAAACAATCCGATTTTATACATGGCTAAAGCTTTCAAAAATAAATAATCTAATTGAATGTTTATATCGCATTTGGTGACATCTCGGGGGATTTCTCTTAATATTTTTATAGCTTCGCTAGAGTTGTTGTTTTCAATGAGAATTTCAACTTGAGCATTCAATACTTCTAAGATAGTATCGCAGCTCTTTTTATTGTTCTCAATCAATTTGATCAAGCCTGAGGCAAAAGTGTTCAATTCCTCAACTCCTCCCCTACCCATATGAAGAGTGCAATCTCTTGAAACAGCTTTCTTAAAGAGGTCTTCGCACTCAGCCTCGCCATTTAAGAACAATTCGCAAAACTGATCTAATTGCACTATTGCAGCATCACTTTTACCTATTCTATACAGGAAGTTCGAATAACCCAATCTTAAGGGTGTTAAGTATCCATACTTGTCCAAGGTTTTGATACATTCCGTATACATGGAGTCAATTTGATCAGATTTGGTTGCAACACTATCAGCTTCAAACAATTCGTCTATTTTCTGTATCTTTTCGTTGATTGTTATCAAATCATTCTGTTCCTGAGATACTCTTATTGCTTTTGGTGTGTAAATAAAAACATCATTGTCAATCCTATCCAAAGCAGCTCTCAGTATAAACGCTGCGCCGGATAAGTAGTAAAAATAATCAACAGAATCTTCTTTCGCTTCAGATAAATCAGTTATTATTGTTTTACCTTCGGCTAAGGCATCTATTGCCAGAATCAAATCGTTTTTATTGAGCACAGTTTTTTCGTACGTTCCTTTTTTCTTTAACGAATACTTACAATCTATAAAAGCCTTGCTATCTTCGACTGTTATTGAATAGGTATCTTCCGTCACATTCAATACTGTATTATTAGCGTACGACACACCTTCCAAAAACATCCTTATTTTTGTTTTCATTTCTTCAGATTCAATATTACCAACATCAATCGATAAGTAGTTTTCATTCTCCAGAATATTGTTTATGCAATCACATACCTGTGGAATATCATTTACAGTAATTGTTTTATTTGTTTTCATAATTATAACCCGTCTTTCTGCGAAAGACACCAATGGGGTCATGAAAAT
>JAUNDJ010000141.1 GCA_030526175.1 Bacillota bacterium | reverse complement strand
AAAAGAAGGTGCTGAAGAAATTGTTCAAGCCGGAGCAAAAGAAGGTGCTGAAGAAATTGCAGAGACAGGATTAACTGTTGCTGGTAAAGAAGGTGCCGAAGAACTTGCTCAAACTGGAGCAAAAGAAGGTGCTGAAGAAATAATTGAAGAAATAGCTGAACAAGGCGGTAAGAGACTTCCAAAAATTGGTCTTGAAATTGCTGCAGGACGTGAAGCAGCAGAACAATATGAGGGTGATATCTTTGGACCAGGAAGTTCAGAAGATGAATTCCCAACAGACGGAGGACTTACAGAAATCATTCCTGACACAGAAGGAAATACAGAAGGATTTACAGAGGGTAATACAGAAGGACAAACTGAACAACCAACCCTTCCAGAGGTACAAACAGAAGGTATTTCAGAATTAATACCAGAGGTACCAACAGAAGAATTACCAACTGAAAATATAACAACCCCAGATACTGAAGTACCAACAGAAGGAAGAACAGAGACACCAACTGAACAACCAACTGAAAGTCGTACAGAAACACCAACTGAACAACCAACTACTGAACCAACTGAAAAACCAACAACACCAGATACTCCAACAGGAAATGATATTCTAGAAGAAGTTATTCCAGGTAGTGGAGGAACAGATAGTGAATCTACATCAATGTCTGAAAGATTCGAAGGCATTGAAGGAAGTTTAGGCGAAATTGTTGATTTAGCTAATGGAGTAAATATTCCAACAAGTGCTGATCCAATCAGAACTAAGATAAATACAAAAGATAATAAGATGATCCCATTGATGGCAGGTCTTGGAGCAGCAGCTCTTGCAGGACTTGGAACAAAAGCTTACTTAGAACGTAAAGAAAATAAAGACGACGAAGAAGAAATTGAAGCAGAAGAATGGGACGACGAAGAAGACTTAGAATTATCATCAGTAAATGATACAGCAGGTCTTGAACTTGAAGAAAGCGATTACTTAACACCAAATGATGAATATGCTTATGCTCCAGAAACAGCAGATATTGATTCTGATGGAGATGGAGACAAATATCAAGCAACTAATGCAAGCGAACTTCCAAGTATGAACTAGTAATAAAAACATATGAAGTTATTCATATGTTTTTTTATTAGTAAAATGTATGTTAAAAGGTTCCAAATTAAATAAAATACTTGATAATATTTAAAAATAAAGATAAAATTATAATATGAGGATATTGTATCACGATATGGTCCTTATACTAATATGGAGGTGAACGTAATGGCAACAATCGTAAGTTACTCAGGAAAAGATTTAAAGAGAATGGCAGATGCAGTGACAACAGCATCTACAGAAGTTATGAAACAATATAATGCAATAAAAGACGCAAACGCTTCTACCGGAATTGGTGGAACAGCAGGTGAATTAATGACAGCGACATTAACTGAAACAGATACAACAATGGAACAATTAACTAAAACTGTAGAAAACTTTAATAAAGAGTTGGAAGAAAAAAAAGGTAATGAAAACGATGTATATAACAACGTAGAATCAATCTACAGTAGATAATTATAAAGAAAAAAAGAAGGGAGATAATAATATGTCAGATAACGTAACAAATGTAAATTCAGATACAGTAAAATCAGCAGTAGACAGTTTTACTACTGCAGCAACAAATTTACAAACTAGTTTAGAAACAGCAGCAGAAGAAATGAAAAATATCCAATCATCATCAGAATCTGCTTGGATTAATAGTTATGCAACACAATTTATAACTTTTTTTAATGAAGGCGCTACAACTGTAGTTAGTAAAGTAAAAGATACAGCACAAAAAATAGGTGAAATTGCTCAAGTAGTAGTAGAGGAAGATAATAATATTCAATAGAAACACTGTTAATAAGAAGAAAGGATAGGATAGCAAATGGCAAGTTATGATAGTAGAAATAACAGAACTGTATATCCATATGGAGAAAGAGTTGACAGTTCTACAATAAGATCTATATGCAATAAAATAAAAGATGCAGCAGAACTTCTTGACGGTGTAGCTAATGACAAATTAGGTTTTGGAGATAATCTTGAAGATGCATCAAAAAAATTAACAAAATCAAGTAAAACATTTAAAGTAAACGGAAGATTTTATGATCAACGTATAAATGAAACTAGAACAAGTATGACTGCTGATGCAAAAGCATTAAAAGAAATTGCAAATAATATAATATCTGCTGCAAATTCTCAAAGAAGCACTGAAGATAGTCAATGGAGTACATATATTTGGTGGAAAAAAGAAGAAGAAAATAAAGCTGCAGCAAGTACAACAACAAACTAAAAGAATAAAGGAGATTTAAAATGAAAGAAAGATTTTTACCAATAGGAACAGTAGTTCTATTAAAAGGTGGGAAAAAAGAAATAATGATTACAAGTTACTGCATTTTCCCAAATAATGTACAAATTAAAAATGGTCAAGAAATCAAACCAGAAAAGAAAATTTTTGAATACGGAGCATGTATTTATCCAGAAGGAATTTTAGATAGTAATACAATTTGTGCTTTCAATCATGATCAAATTGAAAAAATTTGTTATATGGGATATGAAACACCATTACAACAAGAATTATCTTCAATCTTAAATCAAGGATATGAAATTTACAAAGATAAATATGAAAACTCTGAAAATAATGCTTAATTAAATAAGAAAGATTAAATAGTATTTTTTAAGGAGGGAAGAAAATGGCGGATACAGGTTATTTAGAATTTTCATATGATGAAGCAGAAGTAAATGAAATAACTTCCTACTTAACATCTACCCAAAATAGACTTAATGAATATAATTTGTCAAGTCTAATTTCAGAACTACAAAATTGTCGTGGATGGAGTAGAGTTGTAAATTCAAGTGGTGTCGATTATATCGGACAATTAAATAAATATAAAAATAGTGGAACAGACTATGCTAGTGCAATTGAAAAAGAAAGAACGCGTATTTCTGATACATTAGCAGCATTAAAAACTTTCGATGGTGAAGTTGTAACAGTAGAAACAAATGGTTGGGCTACTTTAGCCATGGGAGTTCTTAATTTTACAGAAGGATTCTTAACAGGATTTGAACAAGTTTTAGACGGATTAATGACAGGAGCTGCAGTTTTAGCAGGATGGGTTGGACTTGAAGGTGCATCAGAATGGCTAACAAATGCAGTTGAATATGAAATAGTAGGTAGTGCATTTGACTACGCATTCGAAAATTGGGAATGGATGAAAAACATTGAACAACATGCAGCATGGGCTCATGACGATGCAGCCGCAGATACATGGAAAGGTTTCGGAACTGTCGCATCATATATTGCTATGGCTGCTATGGGAGGAAGTGCTTTAGGAAAAGGATTTAATGTTTTAGGTAAAACAATTAAATTAGCCGGAGGAGCATGGACTGGACCAGCAAGTATCGTTGCAGATATGGTTATGACAGGTGTAGGTACATTAGGAGCTGAAACTCAAAAAGAATTACAAGCACAAGAAGTAAATGATATTAATGCAGCTGCATGGGCAGCAATGGATGATGTTGTATTATCAACAGTAATTGCAGGAACAGCAGGAGCAGCATTTGAATATGGACCAGGATTAATCAAAAAAGGATATCAAAGTGCTAAAGCATTCTTTAGTGAAGCTGCTGAAGAAGGAGCTCAAGCAGTAACTAGAACTGCAGCAGGAGAAGCAGCTGAAGAATACACACAACTTGCGTTTAAATATGGAGATCAAACTATTGATATGACTGAAAGTCAGTTTAAAGAATTTGCACAAAGAAGTGGTATGACTCCAGAAGAAGCAATTCAAGATTTAATGGATAAAGGTGTGGACATTAAATCTCAAAAATGGCATACAGCAGCCGATGGCTCACTAGTAGGAGATCCTGTTCAACAAGGAGTTGGAGATGCATTCCAAAATGCAAGTAAAGGTGCAGATGTTCCTGGAGGAAAAGCACCAGACATTAAACCTGAGGCACCAGACATTAAACCTGAAGCACCAGACATTAAACCAAATAATGATGTAACTGATATGGTTCCATATAAAGGAGATACCCCTCCAACAAGTCCATCAGCATTAAAACCAGATGATGTTGTTTATGTTAGACCAGATGGAGCAGTTGAAGCAGTTACTAATAAAGGACTTGGAGAAATAATAGAAGATGGAAGCGAAAGCACTGCTTTAGCAATCGTTAATAAAGGTGCTGGAGAAGCCGGACAAGGATTAATGAGACAAGG
>JAUNDJ010000026.1 GCA_030526175.1 Bacillota bacterium | reverse complement strand
GAAGAGTCTGAGGAGTAACACTAAGTATCTTAGAAAACTCATGGATTGAATAATACTTTTTCATATTAAACATCACTTCTTTCAATATAATTATACCATATATTTATAATTATAGTTAATTTTATTTATACATATTTATAAGTATTAAGAATCTGTTTATTAGCCTCCCCATGCTGCATTCAGCGCACAAGGAATTCCATTTTCATCATACGTTCCAATAATAAATACTGGTTGTGGATACGTGTAAGGCTTTTTTCCAAAATTCTTTCTCATATTATCTTCCTCCTAAAAAGTAAACAATAAATCCCGCTTGTATCAATAGTATACAAGGAATCCCTAAAGAAAACTTATACTTTTTTGTCTTATGATGGAAAAAGTACATTCCTAACAAGGCTCCAATGGATCCTCCAAAAATAGCCATCCCAATTAACACATTTTCGGAAATACGCCATCGATTGTGTTTGGCTTTATATTTATCCACACCATAGATCATAAAAGTTAAAATATTTATTATTGAAACAAAAATTAGAATATACTTCATTTATTCAAGCTCCGTATCTTTAATCAATGTAACATCTAGATTTGGTTCAATAAAATTCTCTTTCGCATAATCCCATAATACTTTTGAACCTTCTGGCGTAATCGCGTGTCTTTTTAAAACTTTTGATAGTTTGGCCTCATGTTCTTTCCAAGCACGCCCATCTGTTGCCGCATTCAACATCATTGGTTGGAAATTATCTAATGTACGCGCAAACTTGGCTTCTTTTGTTTCTCTTGCTTCAAATTCTTCCCATAAGTCTCGCAAGAATTGTCCTTGATCTTCTGGCAATATTGCGTATAGACGATCAGCTGCCTTTTCTTCTCTAGCACGTTGTGTTAGTTTTCCTTCTTCGTCATAGGCATATGTATCGCCTGCATCCACTTCCACCACATCATGTAATAAGACCATCAGCATCGTTTTTGCCACATCAATTTCTTCATTCGCATATTCACTTAACAAATAAGCCATTACGGCTAGATGCCAGGCATGTTCCGCGTCATTTTCTTTTCTGGACCCACTTGCCAAATACGTTTGTCGAGTAATTTCTTTCTCTTTATCAATTTCTTTTATAAATTCCAATTGTTTTTCTAATCTTGATTTTTCCATATTCTACTCCATCCACAAATAATTCATATAGATTGAAACTTGTTTGTTCCAATCCCGTTCACAATGCACCCCATTTTCTTGCACATACATTTTTACACAACATTCTTGTTCCATAAAAGCTTCTACCAACAAAGAATGATTGTATTCTGTCTTTTTTCTAGATTCTTTTGTTCCATAGCTCATATAGATACGTGTATTCGAATCCAAAGTGTGATTTCGAATTTGTTTACGAACTTGATATACACAAAATCCTATGGCACTAGATACGCAAGCTGCTTTAGAAAATATCTCATTGTATTCACTAATGGCACACAATGCCATTAAACCACCCATACTACTTCCCGCAATACCTGTCGCTTCTCGATGAGAATACGTTCGAAACGCAGTATCTATATAGGGTTTAACATCTTGTACAAGCCATTTCAAAGTTTCTCTTCCCGTTCCCAAAAAGCCTTTTCCAAATCTCCTAGGAAAATAATAAGGACAATATTCAACCAGCCTTTGATTACCTTCATGACTGCATTCTATCCCAACAATAATCATCTTTTTTGGCCAACTATCATGAAACTCTTTGAGTCCCCAACATGTTCCATACGTAGCCTCTTGATTCTCAAAAAGATTATGCCCATCAAAATAATACATGACAGGATATCGTTCTTTGGTGCAGTAATAATCATCTGGCAAATAGATATGAAGTCTTCTTGTACTATCCGCAAAAGGGAAATATCGCTTTTCTTTCAATATCATAGTCATTATTATATCATAATCGCTTTCCCATTCTTTTCAAAACATGATAGAATGTTTGAAGTTTTAGGAGGGGAAAAAAGTGAAAACGAAAACTTTTCGAAATTCATGTTTACTAGTAATTACCGCATTAATCTGGGGAGTTGCCTTTGTAGCACAAAGCTCTGGTGGCGATGCGATTGGTCCTTATTCATTCAACTGCATTCGTTCTATCATTGGTGGTATCGTATTATTACCGGTTATCCAACTTATGGAAAAACTAAACTATGCCGATCGAAAACCTATTTCAAAAAGAGATTGGAAAAATCTTATTATCGGTGGCGTATCTTGTGGAGTCATTCTTTGCCTAGCAAGTAATTTTCAACAACTTGGATTAAATATGGGAACCACTGTTGGAAAAGCCGGTTTCTTAACAGCATGTTACATCTTAATGGTACCTATTTTAGGAATCTTCTTAAAAAAGAAATGTTCATGGAATATATGGATTGGTGTGTTATTAACCATTGGAGGTCTCTATTTACTTTGTATGGACGAAAGATTGTCTCTTCAATTATCCGACATTTTTGTGCTAATCTGTGCTTTCATCTTTAGTTTACACATTTTAGTCATTGACCATTTCTCCCCAAAAGTAGACGGGGTACGAATGGCATGTATTCAATTTTTCGTGTGTGGACTATTAACTTCCATTCCAATGATTGTTTGTGAAATGCTTCCAAATTTTACAACATGGTTTTATTCCTTCTGTTCATGGAATGCCTGGATTCCTATTTTATACGCTGGAATTTGTTCTTGTGGAATTGCGTATACTTTACAAATCATTGGTCAACAAGATGTCAATCCTACAGTTGCTTCCTTATTAATGTCTCTAGAATCGGTATTTTCCGTTTTAGCAGGATGGTTCCTTCTTCATGAAGCGCTTAGCAATAAAGAAATATTAGGTTGTGCGATTATCTTTTTGGCTATAGTTTTAGCACAAATTCCTGTCAAAAAAATAAGAAGACGCTAAGTCTTCTTTTTAGTTTGTCATTTCTTCAATTAATTTTTGAATATCTTCATGTCGTAAATCAAATGGGATTTCATATTCAATTGCCCATTCGATCATCGTACAAACAATCGTTTCTACTTTAAAGAAATTATAATTTTCCAAATCACTGGATTCTTGAACCAATTTCATAAAATCATATATTGCCCTTGGTCCTTCTAAAGCCTGAATCAGGGCTTTTTTATACGTTTTATTTTCTTGACTATCCGCATAATCGCTCATGATCGAATAGCTATCCAAAGTATCCAGATTTGGAAGAACAATATATCGTTCTTCTTGCGCGTCTATTTCTTTTATCAAGCGTTCTTGTTCTTGCGAATAAGAAAAATCTTCATAATACATTGGTAACATCACAATTTTCCCAGTTTGTGTATCATAATATTGTTCCCAATTCGGAACACTGGTTAAGAAAGCATCCACTACATCTTCAATCATGACAGGAACGATTTCTTCTAATACTTCATCACAATCCCAATCTTCTTGACCATTTTGATACGCTACCAATCTATTTTGCCAAGTATCTAAGTTCTCTTTAATTTCTTTTTTTAATTCTTTATATTGTTCTTTCGTTACAAATTCGTTATCCACCATACATTTATAAAATTTCTTGATGCTGGCAGCCGTATTTTTCATAGAACTAACAGAAGCCCAAGAACACTTACGAATAAAAAAATCTCCAAAAAAATCCGAAATATCGATTGAACAACCTTCTTCCATTGTTCTTACTTCATAATACGGAACATAATCGTTGATATAAAAATCTACATTAAAGATGTGTCCTTCAATACTCTTTTCTTTCATACCATGATCTTCTAAATCTTTTCTAAACAATTCTAAAAACTCATCGTTTCTTTCTGTATTTAAATTATATTGTTCTTGATAATCACTCATAATTTTCCCTCTTATTCTAATTCTAATATCCAAACAGCTTTATGCGGATTGACCGTAGACAAACCAATCTTAACAATTCTCCCTTTAATCGGAGAAAAATGATTCTGACAATAATGGAATGCTTCTCGCATTTCTTCTAGATTTAACTTTTTAGCTAGTGTCGCATGGGCTAACCAATATCCTGGCTGATAATATTTATTCATCCGCACAAATGGTACATCTTTCAATTGTGTAAACACAACCTTTTGAAGCTCTTGTAAAGGATAATCCATGACAGGTGCTACATAGAGTACATACGGAAAAAACGCTCCCACACTCACAAAATATACATCGATTGCACACAAAGAATCTTTCAACCCTTCCATTTTGGGTAAGATATCTTCTATTCTTTTGGCATCCATTGCCGCAATGGTCATGTGTGGAGGAACATGATTTCTTGTCATAAAATCATTTCCTGTTATTTTGGCAATTTCTTCCATATGATTCTGAATCATCTTATTTGTGTTCTTGTCAAAATATACCGATACTAAATACATGTTTTTTCTCCATAAACAGTATACCAAGAAAAAAGAAGTCTGTAACTAATTCAGACTTCTAATACATTCAATTATGGATTTTACCGTTTCCTCTTGTTGGTGTTTTCTAGAAATGGTTGCGATTCCATCTCCATCTTGTTCTCCATAATTTCCATAATAGGCATGGTTTCCACCTTGGATACAATATTCTTTTGTCTTTTTAGGAAAATTACGCTTGTTCTTTTTATACGAATCTTGGTTCAAAACACCATCTTCACTTCCATAAATAGACAATCCTTTTAACTTTGTTTCAGATAGATCCTTGGTCGAATACGAAGCCAAAAAGATAATACCTTGGAGCAAATCTTTATTTTTGCTCGCAAAAGAAGCTGCTGCTACCCCACCAAGAGAATGACCACCAATATACCATTCTTTAATATTCGGATACATTTCTATTATTTCTTCAGCAATTTCTTCGTCCAAAATCGCAAAATTAAGTGGCATACGAACAACACAACTCAATATTCTTTCTTGGGCCAATTGTTCTATTAGTGGTTCATACGCTATAAATTCTACTTTTGCCCCTGGATATAAGATAAATCCAATGTCTGCATTTTCTGGTTCATAGACTACATAATCTTCTGTGTGAACAGATTGAATGGAAGTTGTTTCGTGAATGATATTTTGGGCATGATAATAATCGTTGACGTAATATACAACAAATAATGATAAGACGATACATACAATGATTAGTATATTTTTTAATTTCTTTTTCATATTCCTTATCCTAAAAACACAAGGAAATCCCTTGTGTTAGTCTTTTTTAAATGATTTTCTAGATTTACGATCAAATTTCCTCTTTTTGGCTTTCTTTGTTACGAGGGATCTGTTTTTTTTATAAAATTCTATATTTTGTCCCTCTTCCGTTTCCTATCTTCTCAATAAATCCCTTCTCTACAAGGTCATTTAGAATTGAAACTGTCTTATTCTTACCAAATCCGGTAGCCTTAATAATTTCACTGCTAGCTAAACTCTGGTTTCTTAACAGTTTATATATTTTATTATAATCCGTAGATAAATCAATACTGGTTGAAAGCACTGGCAAGACAACCTTGATCATATTATCAGAAACAAAAAATTGAGGTTTCACGCCATTGTGAGAATACAAGTCTTTTATTCTTCGTATTCCAGTTCCAAAACGCTCAATCATTTTTAATCTGAGAAATACATTTCCGATAATATAATTCCTTGGAATTGATATCCCACCTATTAAATATTCTTCCTTGGTAATGCCATTAGGAAGTCCACCTGGTGAAGTAACTTCGATTCGGTCATTAAACATCGAGACATTAATATGTGAGTTTACATCCCATGTTCTATGAACTAGAGCATTTGCGATTACTTCCCTAAACGCTGCTTCAGGAATTAACTCTTTCTTCTCTCTTAGAACCCCTTTGATTTCTTCATATGAATAATACTTATCAAATAAATCTATCACCTTTTCATATTGAACAAGAATAGATTCATTAAGAAACGTTTCTCTATCCAAGATTACACTGATATTTTCACCAAATCGAACTACATCAATTCCAGGATAATCATTTTCATCCGCAAAAAGCTGACCTGCGATATTATATCCATTCTGATTGTCGTATAGTTCGAGAGTTTTAAGCGTGTCTATCGAAAAACAATCAATTCCTATTCTTTCCCTCAACACTCTTTCAAGCACATTAAATGATAAATCCTGCTTCTCCGATTTCACTTCTTCATAGGAGATATTCTCTCCTTCAAGAATCAGCCTTTTTAATTCGACTCGATCTACCTCTATCGTTGCAGAATCATTTCTGACATAAGCTTTAGATTTGTAAAAATATGGTTTATGAATGCCCTCTTCTACTTGTAACGTGATTACTGAACTAATTTCATTAATACTAAGTGTATAAGATGGAACAGGATCAATACTGTCATTTATCTTATTTTCTATATCCAAACATGCTTTTGTAGGATTAGTAATCCCACATTCTTTACCATTATCAAGAACACCAAACAAAATTTTCCCTGTACCATAATTAGCATAAGCTGATACAGTTTTTAAAAAAGAATTTGTAATTTCTTGTTTAAATTCCAAATTTCTTGTTTCCCTCACATAATCACCTCCATTATGAGCATCTTAAAAGGTAATTTTAGTATAAAACAAAACAAACGCAAAAACAAACGAAAAAAAATACGTTTGCTTTTGCGTTTATATTTCTTATATTAATCTCTATTTTTACATAGTCTTTTGAACAGTGTATTTCTTATAGGAAATTCCTTGTGTTAGTCTTTTTTAAATGATTTTCTAGGTTTACGATCAAGTTTTCTCTTACGATCCATTCCTTCTTTCTTTTCTCCAAAAGATTTTCGGGATGGTTTCTTATCGTATGGACGATTTTCTCTTTTTGGTTTTCTTTGTTTCGAAGGATCTAACTTCTTTAATAAAACCACAGTTTCTACCAATCCAGTTTGTGAAAACATATCAAAAGGTTGAACCGAAAGGATCTTATATTTATTTTGTAGAACGTCTAAGTCTTTTGCTAATGTACTAGGATTACAAGAAACGTAAATTACCGTTTCAATGTCGGAATCCATAATCGCTTCTTTCATTTCATCGTTTAATCCTGTTCTTGGTGGATCCACAATTAAACAATCGACTTTTTCTACACGTTTTACATAAGATAATTCTTTGGCTGCATCTCCACAAATAAAATCAACGTTTTCAATTCCATTTCTTTGCGCGTTATCTTCGGCATTTTCCACGGCATCTAAAATAGATTCAATTCCAATGACTTTTTTCGCTTTATCATGCACAAATAAGGAAATGGCTCCAATACCAGAATATGCTTCTACAATAACATCACAGTTTGGTGTAATACGTGCTACTTCTTCATACATTTGAATGGCTTGTTTCGTATTCAATTGGAAAAAAGAACGTGGTAATAAAGAAGCTGCATATTGATTCAATTGCACTTCTACTTTTTCGTCCAATGCCAAGTGAATCATTTTTTCTCCAAACAACTCGTGTTTTTCTTCAAATTTTGAGCGAACACTTTGCCAGATAGAACATACTTCTTCAATACTTGCGACTTGTTGGATCATTTCTTCTGGTAATACATCATCTCCAGTAATAAAAACAACTTGTACTTTTTGATTGTATTCTTTTAAGACTAATGTTTTTAATCCATCGCCTTTTTCTGTGTTATATGTGAATAAATCGTATTGATTCACGATTTCTTCAATTTCTTTACGAACTTTTTCAATCGTTCTAGAATGTGTATAACAACGTTCCAATCCTACAAAGTTTGTCGTATTACGTTCATACATTCCCGTAACGATTCTTCCATCTTGTCTTCCAAAAGGAAGTTTACAACTGTTACGATATGCCAATGGTTCTGGATTTTTGACAATTGGTAGAATTCTTCCTCGGTAATGTGCATATTTTTCTAACGATTCTTTTAAAATCGATTCTTTCATTTTACATTGTCCTTTATAATTAACGGACATTAAGGAGCATCCACCACAAGTTTTCCACACTGGGCAAAATGGGTGTCTACGAAATTTACTTGGTTCAATTACTTCTACTAATTTTGCGATGTTATATGTTTCTTTTTCTTCTGTGATTTCAATATCTACCACTTCATCTACAATAGCGCCAGGAACAAATGTTGCTTTCTTATCCACATAAGCAACACCTTCGCCATTAATACCCCATCTTTTGATTTCTACTTTCATATTTTTCTCCATACTGTTACATAAAATTCAAAGGTAACATCTAATTCTTCTAGAGACTGCACTTTTTCCAATCCAGCTCTAGGACTATTGTATCGATATGGCGTCATTTCTAACAACGCCCATACATCTTTTACATTTTCTACTTTCGCAATTTTATCTCTCGATACCATTTCAAAACCTTCTAACAATTCGATTGGTGAATCGTTCAACCGAACTTTCTCATACATTTGTGCTTTCAAATCCACCAAATGATTTTCTCCAGGTCCTACGACAATCAATAAACCATTTTTTCTTAATACACGATGCATTTCTTCCAATGCGATAGGCGTAAAAATCGTAGTAAGACAATCTATGGATTCCTGAAAAAATGGCATATCAAATAAGCTTGCGACAAAATACTGTGTTTTTTTATCTTGCTTCGAAGCATAATTCACGGCTTCTTTGCTTAGATCAAAGGCATACGATTGATTTACATATTGGGCAAACTCTTTCGTATAATAGCCTTGTCCACAACCTGCATCCACTAGTACGTTCACTTGATTTTCAATAATCTTATTTTTCACGAATTGACGCATAAAGTCGTAATAGTTTTTTTCTAAAAACTGCGTACGTGCATCCACCATTAGCTTATTATCCCCTTTCTGTTTCTTTTGTTTCAAAGAAAGGTTCACATAACCACTTTTGGCTAAATCATAGCTGTGATGATTTTTGCACACAAAGCTTCTATTTACTTTTTCTAACTTTTCATTACATTTTGGACATCTAAACATGGGACTATTATAACAAATATAAAGAAAAGAGAAATACTTTTTACGTATTTCTCTTAGAATAAATCTTCTTCTAATGTTTCTTCTTGTTTCACTGGAGAAATCCACACTTGTTGAGCGTTATCAATACATTCTTGTACTAAACTTTCCCAATCAAAACGAGATTCATATCTTTGACATTTTTCAATTTTTGGTTTTGTGACAGGATTTTTTGGTGTAAAAATTGTACAACAATCTTCTAAAGGAAGAATAGATGTTTCAAAAGTTCCAATCTTACGAGCAATATCAATAATTTCTACCTTATCCATTGTGACTAATGGACGAATAATTGGTGTTGTAGTGACATTGTTAATGGCTTGCATACTTTCCAACGTCTGACTTGCGACTTGTCCTACAGATTCTCCCGTCGCAATTGCTTGGGCATGACGTTTTTCGGCAAGTCCAGTGGCAATACGCATCATCATTCTTCGCATCAATGTAATCGCATAGCTTTCGTCCGCGTGTTTATAAATTTCCAATTGTAAGTTTGTGAAAGGAACAACGTGAACCAAGATTTCTCCTTGATAACCAGAAATCAAACGTGCTAATTCCAATACTTTATCTTGTGCTGCTTGTGAAGTATATGGTGGTGAAGCGTAGTGGATACATTCAATGTGAACACCACGTTTCATCATTAAATATGTCGCAACAGGAGAGTCAATTCCTCCGGATAATAAAGCCATGGCTTTTCCACCACAACCAACAGGGAATCCACCTGCCCCTTCAATACGATCGGTCATGATATACGTTCCATCGTGATGAACTTCTACGATAATTTTCACATCTGGATTTTTGACATTTACTTTCCATTCTGTATTTTTTAAGATTTCAGTCGCTACCATACGATTAATTTGATCCGAAATATATGGGAATGTTTTGTCCGAACGACGAGCAGCGACTTTAAATGTTTTAAAAGTAGAAAAGTCTAAACTTTCCATACAAGCTTTTTTAATTTCTTCCATGTCCGATTCCACTTTAATAGCCAAAGATAAAGAAGAAATTCCAAATACTTTAGAAACAATGTCACACACTTGTTTCGCATCTTCTCCATTTAAATAAATGTACATACGATCGTGTTGTGCATCAAAAACTAAAGAAGGGAATGTTTTTAATGCCGCTTTCATATTCTTTTTCAATTGTTTGATAAATGTATTACGGTTTTTTCCTTTTAGAGAAAGTTCTCCATAACGAATTAAAATGTGGTTATAACGATAAGCCATACTCTTTAATAATCTCCTTCACTATTCTTATAAATTCTTTTGCTTCTTCTAATGTGTTGTCTTTTGAAAAAGACAAGCGAATCATATGTGTCGCAACTTTTTCCGATTTATTCATAGCCATTAATGTGGCAGAAGCATTTGTAGAATGTGATGAACATGTACTTTTTGCCGATACATAAACATCTCTTTGATTCAATGCGTTCAATAATACTTCACTCGTAATTCTTTCGAAAGAAACATTTAAGATATATGGTAGCCCATTTTCCGGAGAATTGATTACTGTCCCTGGAATTTTCTTTAGTTCCTCTCGCAAGAAATCGTTGATTTGTTTCACTTTTTTATAGCTTTCTTCTTGTTCTTCTAAAGCCAAACGAATTGTTTTCGCAAGAACAATATTTACTGGAGCGTTTTGTGTTCCTCCTCGTAATCCTTGTTCTTGTTGTCCTCCTTGAAGCATTGGGATTACACGAATATTCTTCTTTTTCATTAATAGAGCACTACCTTTTAAGCCATGAATCTTATGAGCCGAAATGGTAGCCATATCTAATTTTTCAAAAGGAATATCAATTTTCGTAAAACTTTGTACACAATCCACATGAAAAGCACATGTTGGATTGGCATGAACTACTTTTTCAATTTCAGAAATCGGATTGATTGCTCCCATCTCATTGTTTACATGCATGATTGAGACCAAAATCGTATCTTTTCGCATTTTTTCTTTTACCAATTCCGGTGTAACAATTCCTTCTTCGTTAATTGGTAAATACTCAATTTCAAAGCCAAATCTTTTTAACCAACCCATTGAGTGGTCAATGCTCGCGTGTTCTACATTACTCACTAAAATATGGTGTCCGCGATTTTCATTAGCCAAGGCATATCCACAAATCGCTAAAGTATTCGATTCGCTTGCACAACCTGTGAAAATAATTTCTTTTGGTTCAACATGCATCAAATTCGCAATTTGTGCTCTACTTTTTTCCATTAGGTTTCCTGCTTTTTTTCCTAAGGCGTGTAGACTATCTGGGTTTCCATATGTTGTTTGTAAAAGTTGGCTATAAACACTACAAACCTCTGGTCGTACAGAGGTTGTAGATGAATTATCAAAATAAATCATAATTAAGCTATGTTCATAATAGCAGGATCTTTTTTGGCAACTAATTGTTCATAGATACCAGGGTGTAAACTTTCAATTGCTTGTACAGCAATTTTTAGAGCACGAGTATATTCTCCATTTTGGAAACATAATTCAGCACGAGTTAATTCTGTGTCTAATACTGGATAAGAAGAACGGAAACGATTTCCATATACGATCGCATTTTCTACCATGACTGCAACACCTGATAAGTTATTGGCATTGTTGTATAGTTTATAAACAAAATCAATCGCATCTTGTAAATCCGCATTCAACATTGGAACATCCAATGGTGAGTGGCTTAATACCACTTTGACACGTTTAATTAAATCTTCTCCTTGAAGAATATCTTTATCAAATTGTTCTGAAATGCTTGGTAATTGTCTAACATTCGCATTTAAACGAACTTCATTTAAAATAATTTGAAGCTTAATCAATTGTTTTTGTGCACGAGATTCATCACTGCTTGCACCCATTAACAATTTTTTCATTTCACGGATTTCATTACCAAAATCAACTACTTCATTTACGTATGTACGATATTGGCTAATCATTTCACGACTTGGTTTTTCAACATCTAACATACCTTTTAAATCATCACGTTGTGTGCGTAATGATTCTACTTGTGCATCTGCAATGGTAAAACGATGTGTCCAGTCTTCTAAACCAAAACGATCTTTAATATTGGCATACAATTCTTTGATTTCTGATAAATCTTCATCCACTGTATCAATCAAGCTTAGATTTGCGATTAAGTCATTATGGATTTCTTCATACGCTGTACGTTCCATTGTCACTTCATCTTGTAGATTGATAATTTCGTCGGAAATTTCATTTAACGCTCTTTCGGCTTCCCCGAAGTTTCCTAAATCCAATAATTCTAAACTAGCTGCAATTGTTGCTTCAATATGTTCTAAACGACTTTCAGGAGAAATGGAAGTCAAGTCGATTCGTAAGTTTTGTGCTTCTTCAATACTTTGTTTCACTTCTTTAAGAGCTTGTGGAAGCGTTGTTTTTGATTTTTCATATAGACCAGGACAGCTTGCCATTTGTGAACTTACTTCTTCTACCAAACGAGCAATTTTGTCTTCTTCTTCCTTCGCCTTATTGAATTCAGAAGCATACATCCATTCTTCAAAGCTTGAAAAATCATTTTCAATTTCTTGGAAACGGGAATCAAAATATTGACTAGCTCCAAAATAGGCTGGACGACTATCTTCATAAACTGTTTTCAAATTACGGAATCTTTCTTTTAATGCATTAGAATATTCACGTACTTCTTTTTCTTTTTGAAGAATATTATCTAATCCTTGATTCACAATACGAATTCTCTCTTGTGTTTCATCCATTAGCTCTTTCATTTCGTCCATTGTACGAAGTGCTTTTTTCGCTTTATGACGATCTAATAAATCGTCCACTTCATCGTACATTTTAATACAGTGTTCTACAGAGTCTTTGCAGATTTGATATTTAGGCGTTAAATCTTGCACTCGTTCTAACACTTCATTATTCGATTTAGCAAAAGCTTTCGCTTTATTAAATTTAAATTCTAAAGAATTGTTACGAATATCATTGATATCCATTTCCATTTCCTTAAAACGTGCTTCCGCTTTTCTTCTCTTTAATGTTTTAGAAATTAGTAAAATTAAAATAAGTAATAATAAGGCAACTAAAATATAAATAGCTATATCTATAGAGACATGTGCTTTTAAAAATTCAACAAGATAATCCACATATTTCATCACTTGATCCATTTTCGGCTTCCCCCTTTGCATACTGTCCCTATTATAACAAAACTTCCTTAATCTTGCACTATTTTTCTTGATTTAAGACACTCTCTTTGGTATTATACTTAAGCATAAATTAATAGCAGCATACAAAGCTTCGGGCAATGCGTTGTAAGCCAAAATGGTGTGATAGCGAGTAAACTAAAAGCTGATAGTGGAAAGTATCTTTTACAACACATCTGGAGTGATTTGTACTTTTATTGATTTGTGAAAAACAATAGGAGGAAAAATTATGTCAAGATTAACAGGAAGTACTTGGAAAAAGTCTCGTCGTTTAGGATTCTCTATTCTTGAAACAGGACAAGAATTAGCTAAACGTAACTATGCTCCAGGACAACACGGAAATGCACGTCGTGCTAAATTAACAAACTACGGTATCCAATTACAAGAAAAACAACGTATTCGTTTAACTTACCAATTAAGTGAAAAACAATTCTACAACACTTACTTAAAAGCTTCTAAAAAAGCTGGATCAGCAGGTGAAAACTTATTAGTAATGTTAGAATCACGTTTAGATAACTTAGTATATCGTATGGGATTTGCTCGTACTCGTCGTGGATCTCGTCAATTAGTTAACCACGGACACGTTACTGTAAACGGTAAAAAAGTAGATATTCCTAGCTACCAAGTTAAACCAGGAAGCGTTATCGAAATCCGTGAAGCTGACAAAAACATGAAAGTAGTTGTTGAAGCTTTAGAAGCTCAAACAAATACAGTAGCTTTCGTTGAAGTTGACAAAGAAGCTAAAAAAGGAACTTATGTTCGTATTCCAGAACGTAACGAATTATTCACAGCTGAACCAATCAACGAATTATTAGTAGTCGAATTCTACAACAGATAATCGATTGACAAATTTTCAAAGAAAAGTCTTGTTCAACAAGGCTTTTTTTTCGTGCATCAAAAAAGAAGAGAATTTAGTTCTCTTCTAATACAGCATATTTCTTAGGAATTACAATCCCCAATTGGTTTGCTCGCTCTACATTTATTAATTTTTGGAAATTTGTCGCATACTGAATCTCCATCGATTCAATATCTGCTTCTCCTTTTAAAATCTGATAAGCCATTTGCCCCGTTTTATATCCTAGTGCGTAATAGTTTAAGGACAAAGTAGCCACTCCACATTTTCTACAAAATGATTTATCGTTCGTGTACACTGGAATATTTAAATTTGTTAATATAGATTCAATATCCTTTATATTTGAAGTGTTCATTTTATCTTTGGCAAGATAAAGAACATCACACGTGTCTGAAAAAGAAACTAGCTCTTTCACATTTTTATAAGAACGACTTTCACATTGATATCCATATTCTTTTAAATACGTTTTTATTTCTTTAATAGTATCTGTTTCTTCATTCATTAAGAAGCCTACTTTTTTATATTTCTCTACAGGAAATAATTCTCGTATAGAATCGGCTTGATACAAGCTTAAAAGACGGTCGGAAGTTCCTGTCACATTCGTTCCTGTACTTCCAGTCCAATTGGAAACACCTAATGTACTCGCATAATCGTTTACAGAAGTAGCTACAATAGGAATCGTATCCGTTTTTGATTTTGCGATTTTTAGGGGAGTGGATCCATTGGTCATAATCATTGATACATCGCTCTGAATAAAAGAATTAATTATTTCCGAACAAGATTTTGCTTCACCATTCGCAAATCGTACATCAAATAGTATTTCTTCATCTCCAAATTCTTTTTTCAATGCTTCTTCAAATCCATTTGTGGCGTATGTTAAATCTTTATTATCTGCGATTTGGACAATTCCTACTAAGATTGGTTGATTTGGATCTTTTGGTTTCTCTTTTGAACAAGCACATAGTCCTAAAGAAATCATTAATGGTATACATATCTGTTTCAGTTTCATAGTTTTATCTCCAATGTTTTTCTTATATTTTATCAACATTTTTAAAAAAAAGAAAAAAGGATAGTAATCACTATCCTAAAATGGCTTTGTCCGAAGTAAATTCTTCACCACTCACTTTTTCGAACATATGCAACAATTGTTCAACTGTTAAGTTTTTCTTTTCTTCCCCTTTAATATCTAAGATGATTTTTCCTTCGTGCATCATAATCAAACGATTTCCGTGGGCAATCGCATCTTTCATATTGTGGGTAATCATTAACGTTGTTAAGTTTCCTTTCTTAACAATTTGATCTGTTGTTTCTAATACTTTCGCTGCCGTTTTTGGATCCAAGGCTGCCGTATGTTCATCCAATAATAACAATTTTGGTCTTTGTAAAGAAGCCATTAATAATGTAATTGCTTGTCTTTGTCCACCAGAAAGAAGACCAACTTTCGAAGTCATACGATCTTCCAAACCTAATCCTAAAGTTTTCAACAATTCGTAATATTCTTCTTTTTCTGCTTTTGTAATCCCAATACGAAGTGTTCTTCTTTTTCCACGACGTTTTGCCAAAGCAAGATTTTCTTCAATACTCATTGTCGCAGCCGTTCCAGTCATTGGATCTTGGAACACACGCCCAATATATTTAGCTCGTTGGTGTTCTACTAATTTTGTGATATCTTGATCATCAATTAAAATCTTTCCACTATCTACATTCCAAACACCGGCAATGGCATTTAAAGTCGTCGATTTACCAGCACCGTTTCCTCCAATTACAGTAACGAAGTCCCCTTCTTCTAATTTAAGGTTTACACCTTGTAAGGCTTTTTTCTCATTTACTGTATTCGGATTGAAGGTTTTATGAACATCAATAATTTGTAACATAAGCTTCCTCCTATCTCACATGCTTACTCTTATAATTAGCTTGCCAATATGGTACGGCTAAGAATAGAGCAACAACTGCAGCACTTAATAATTTTAAATCGTCTGTTGATAATCCAAGTTTTAATACAATTTGAATAACAATGTAATAAATAATAGCTCCTAATACACAAGATAGTAATTTAAGCGCAAAGTTTCTAAAGATTTTTGAGAAAATAACTTCCCCAATGATTACCGATGCCAATCCAATAACGATTGCTCCACGACCCATATTGATATCCGAGAATCCTTGATATTGAGCCAATAAAGCACCACTTAATGTGACTAGAGCGTTGGAAATCATCAATCCCAATACTTTTGTGAAATTCGTATTAATACCTTGAGCGCGAGCCATATTTGCGTTTGCACCAGTAGCACGTAAAGCACTTCCTACTTCAGTTCCAAAGAACCAGTATAAGAATGCGATAATTAATACAATAGAAATAACTAAAACTAAAATAGGGTTGTTTAAACCAGTGGATTTAACGTGTCTTGCCGAAATTGCTAATTTGTATTTATCTACACTAATTGGTAAATTCGATTTACTAAAAGAATCTGTACCCCATCCCATGATGTGTAAGTTTACCGAATACAATCCAAGTTGTGTAAGAATCCCTGCTAAAATAGCTGGAATTCCAAAATTCGTGATTAACATTCCCGTAATAAAACCAGCTACAAGACCAGCTAATGTGGCAATAAAAATCGCAATCCAAGTTGGAACACCATTGATAATTAAAATAACACAAACCGCAGCCCCAGTACATAACGATCCATCAACCGTTAAATCGGCTACGTCTAACACTTTATACGTAATATATACCCCGATAGCCATAATTCCCCATACCAGACCTTGAGAAATAGCTCCTGGCATGGCGCTCATCAGCGAAGTTAAAAAATTCATACCTTTTCCTCCCTATTAAAAATGAAAAAGGAGAAAGAACAAATTCCTTCTCCTAAAGTAAACTCTATTCGATTGCTACGTATTCTTCAGGAATTTTAATACCTAATTTTTCGGCATTTGCTTTGTTGTATTTTTTAGTTACTTGTGGAGCAAATTTAACTGGCATTGTAGAAACGTCTGCACCATTTACTAAAATGTCATATGCCATTTCTCCAGTAGTATAACCTAAGTCATAGTATGAAATTGATAATGTTGCGATTCCACATCCAGAACAGATACCTTCTTCACCACAATATACAGGAACTTTAGCAGCTAATACAACGTTGGCAATTGCTTCTGTATTTGCAGCAGCTGTATTATCTGTTGGGATATAAATTACATCACATTTACTTGCAGCATCTTCAGTTACTGAGTTAACATCGTTTGTATCTGTGAAACCAAATTTTTCAGTTTTGTATCCTAATTCTTCTAAGTATTTAGCTACTTCTGTTACTTGGTAAACAGAGTTTGCTTCCGCTGAACAATATAATAATCCAACTGTTTTATATGATTCTACTGGGAATAATTCAGCTAATGAAGCAGCTTGTTCGTTAAGAGGTGCTAAGTCAGATGTTCCAGAAATATTATTTCCTACAGTTCCAGTCCAATCTTTAATTTCTAATGCAGTTGCATAATCTGTTACAGAAGTTCCTAATACAGGAATTGAATCTGTAGCTGCCGCTGCTGCTTGAAGTGGAGAAGTCGCATTGGCCATAATTAAATCAACATTATTTGAAACAAATCCGTTTACGATTGTTGTACAGTTTGGTGCTTCACCAGAAGCGTTTTGTACATCAAATTTAACTCCATCTTCCCCTAATTTTTCAACCAAAGCATCTTGGAAACCTTGTGTAGCAGCATCTAAAGCTGGGTGTTGCACAAGTTGAACAATACCAACATTATACGCTTTTTTAGCATCTGATCCGCTTGAACTGTTTCCACAAGCAACCATTGTCATAGCCATCGCAAGACTAAGACCAGTAGTAAGTAATTTTTTAATTTTCATAAAAGCCTCCCTAATTATCGCGTTGACAATAGTTTATCACTTATGAACAAACAGTTCAATACTCGTATTGCGTTTTCTTATTGTATCATTATTTTTTCTTATTAAAAAAGAAGCTTTTTCAGCTTCTATTCCTCTTCAAATTGTTGAGCGACTTTTTCTAACCAACCTGTAATTGGTAAATGTTGTGGACAAATTCGTTCACATTGCTTACAACTTACACAATCGCTTGCTTTTCCATGAATCATGGCTAATCGATCGTAATACTCTCCTTGAGGTGTCCATTGTTTTGTTTTTAGTTCTTGTAATTCGGCATTGTATAATGAAAAATATTTTGGAATTGGAATATTTTTTGGACAACCATCTACACAATACGAACATCCTGTACAAGCAATCGCAATATTCTCATTAATCATGTCGGCAGCTTTCATCACCATTTTTGTTTCTTCTTCTGTTAATGGTTTAAACTCTTGCATATACCCTGTATTGTCTAATAATTGTTCCATATTGCTCATTCCACTCAACACCATCGCAATACCTTCTTGGCTCGCAACAAAACGAATAGCCCAACTAGGAATGGAAGCGTTAGCATCGTAAGTTTTAAATAAATTTTCAACTTTTTCTGGCACATTAGCTAACGTACCTCCTTTAACTGGTTCCATGACAATAATAGGTTTTCCATGTTTACGAGCAACTTCTACACATTTTCTCGATTGAACCCCTACTGAATCCCAATCTAAATAATTTACTTGAAGTTGGACAAATTCCATTTCTGGGTGTTTTGTCAAAATGTCATCTAATACTTCCGCATTATCGTGAAAAGAAAAACCAATGTGCTTTACCAATCCTTGTTTTTTCTTTTCCATAATCCAATTGTAACAATCCAATTCCTCATATTTTTTATTATGGTCATATCCATTATCGTGTAATAAATAATAATCAAAATAAGAAACACCTGTCTTTTCTAATTGAGAAAGAAAAACTTTATCTCGATCTTCTTTAGTTTTGATAAATCCAGCATGTAATTTTGTTGCGAGTGTAAATGCTTCTCGAGGATAACGATTTACCAATACCTCTTTTGTGACTTCTTCACTTTTAAAATTCATATACATCCAGGCTGTATCAAAATATGTGAATCCTCTTTCAATAAAAGTATCAACCATTGTATTGATTTGTTCGATATCAATGTCATCCCCGATTTTTGGAAGGCGCATTAAACCAAATCCTAATTTTTTTGTATTTTCAAACATTTGTAGATCCTCCTTTGAATATTTTTTCTCAAAGATAATATTACCGAATATAAGAAAAAATGGCTAGATTTTCTCTACCCATTCTTTCTTGGAAAACTAACTTTTTCTGCAACAAAAGTGTAATTATAAAATGTGCGTCCATCCTTTTCAATTGGACGAGAAGCAATTCTTCCTTTACAAGAAACTAAATCGCCAGTTGTACAAACATTGCACAAAGTTTCTGCTAAACCACGCCATACTTCCACACCAATGATGTCGTATTCGATCATACCATCGGAATTGGCGAATGGACGTTCAACCTGAATCTTTAAAGTACACGTTTTAACTCCCAAGGTCGTTTCTTTTAGGATAGGTAATTCCACTACATTTCCTACTAAACAAAATACGTTCATATTCTACCTCCGTTGTATTCAGTTTAGGAAAATGGGTTCTTTTTCACAAATTGCCTAAAATCTCTAATTTCTCATTATTTAGCTTAATTAGAAATCAAAAAAACCTCTAATTTAGGCTTATTCAGCTTCATTAGAGGTTTTAGGATAAATCGTAGAAACTATCTTTTTCGAAAAATCAAAGTGTTTCACATATTCTAATACTTTTTCTGGTGTAAAAGTCTCAATAAATTGTAGCGATTCAATAAAATCATATCCTTGAAGATGCGCATGAATCAAATCAACAGCTAAACCTTCGTATTGGTCTAAGCTACGAATGTTTTGCGCAATTCCTCGGCGTTTTAAAGAAGTAAAAACAGTCAGATCAATTGGTTCTTTCTGAATTTTTTCCACAGTATCTTCGACAATACGAATAAACTCTTCTACTTTTTCTGTCATACCATAAAACATCATAAATCCATGATCAGGACTAATATCACATTCAGCTCCTACCATTTGGGTAATAATTCTGTCATCCATCCATTTCTGGAATTCTGGATTCATGGTTGTGAACATGGCATCCAAAGTTGTAGAAAGCGCTAAATCGTGTTCTAAACAAGTATTTACATCTTCAAAATAGTTCAATTTATAGGCTACACACACATATGGAGTCGAAGTCTCCATTTCTTCACGAATATACGCTTGTGCTACTTCTTCTTTTTCTTCTTTAATAGCTCGTTCCACATTTCTTGAAATATGACTAGGCACATTCCTTTGGTGTTCTTTAATAATTTCAAAAATAGAATCAATATCTTTTCCCGTAATACCTACTAGAGTTAATCGAGAAGGATCGTAATTTAAGGAATAGAATTCTTGTAAATCTTCCACTTTCATATTTTCAATATCTTCTACATTTCCTAAGATATCAATATGAAGAGGGTGGTTTTCATATAAGGCATTCCATGTATTTCTCATCAAGTGGGTTTCTGGATTTTGTTGATACATATTGTATTCACTCAAAATAATACCTTTTTCCTTATCCACACTTTCTTGTGTAATATTTAAATTTTCCACAAAATCAAGCAACAATTTTAGTGGAGCTTCCACATCGCTTGTTGTTTGGAAATAATAAGCCGTTTCTGTATATGAAGTAAACGCATTTGTGCTCGCTTGCATACGTGCAAAATCGTCTGTTACATCTCCATCCTTATAATTAAACATTTTGTGCTCTAAAAAGTGGGCACATCCAGTTGGATGTTCTTTTATTTGTCCATCCACGCTTTGTCGATTATCAAATCCTCCAATAGGGGCCGCCAACAAGAAAAGTGATTTTACATACTCTGGTTTGCGAACTAAGATAACGTGCATCCCATTTTCTAATGTTTCTTCTCTTTTTTGAATTGAATATTGAATCATAACTATTTCGCCTCCTTTATGATGGCTGTAGAAACCAATCGTAATTGAGCAGCGATTCTAGAAATATCTTCTAGAGTAACAGCTTGTATTTTTTCTACGACACCTTGAATATCACAATCACGTTTTAACACAATATTTAAAAATTGTTGTTGGATTAAAGAGCTCGGATTGTCCGTTCCTGATATCAATCCGTCTACAATATCCATTTTTGAAATCGCAACGTCTTCTTCACTAATGTCTTTATTCGCAATTCTTTGAATCAATTCCCCAATTAATACTTGAACTTGTTCCAGTGCACTTTCAAAAGTACCCGTGTGAATCATTAATGCACCGTCAAAACGAATTAAAGAAGAACTAATTGAGTAACATAAACTATTCTTTTCTCGGACTTCTTTGAATAATAAATTGCTTGGGCTTTGTCCTAAGACAGAATTCATCACTAGTAGTGGATAATAGTCTGGTGTATTTACTGAAACTCCTGTTTGATATACTTGGGATAATGAAGTTTGAGAAATATCTTTTTCCACTTCTTTTTTATATATTTTTTCTGTATTTATGGTTTGGAAATCAATTTGAATTTCTTTTCCACAATCAATATTTTTTACATAGGATAATACTTCTTCTTCGACATCTCCACAAACGAAAACATATCGTTCTTTGGATAGATATTCCGTATATAAGTTTTTAACATCTTCCATTGTGATGGCATCAATATCCGCTAATTCTCCACCTACATTAATTGAAATAGAACTGTCTTCAATCAAAGAAAAGGCTGTTTTAATAGCTAAAGAATCTGGATCGTCTTCCATACGCATTAGTCTTGTTTTTAGTAAATACTTTGCTTCTTCAAACGATTCTTGGTCAAAAGTTGTATGAAACAACAATTGGTCCATAATATCCACTACATGTGGTAAATACCAATCTTCATTGATCCAACTTGAATGGATATATTGAAAACGATGTTCCAACATTAATTGTTTTCCATATCCATTTAACCCATAGAATGATCGCATTCCATATGTATCACTCAAAACATTTGATAAAGCTTGTTTATTCGGATACTTTTCTGTTTTCGCTTTCATCATGATTAATAAAACATGAAATGTAGTAATGGTCTCTTTTTTCAAATCAAATAAACAACGAACAGAAATATTCACTTCGTTGAATTTTTTGGTTTGGATATACTTCATAAACAATCCCCCCTTATTGAAAAAATGGTATCCTACAAGATATCACGAAATTCTTACAATATCAAATATTATACTCTTTTTCGTATAAATTAACTATACTACATACGATTCTATACACTAGATACACCGTACATGACACAAAAAGAACAAAAGAAACGAGTGATAATACTTTTAATAACGAAAGTAACACAAAAACCGAACTTGAGGCGAATCCTAAAATTAAGATAGTACATAAGAAAATAAAATACATACTAGATAGGATATAAATCCGGAGTCCCTTTTTTCTGGATAGTGCAGCCAATGCACAAATTCCAATCATTATATAATCGAGTACATATACATTATTGAATATAGCCACAATCAAACCGACTAAATCAATATGATTTCCTGAAATGAGTCCAAACACAATACGGATCAAAACACTTTGCGAATATACTTTCATGCTGTTCATAAAAGTAAATAAGGATTCATAAGAATTTACTCGTATTAACTGGTAAAAAAAGACATCTAACCAGATTAGTTGCCAAAGCAGATAAAGAGCACTAATCCATAAAACCCATTTCAATCTTTTTTCTTTTGTATCAAAATAAGAATCAATCCAATTGTAGATCTTCAAGCCAGTGTTCTCCTTTTAATTGCTCGTCTGTGGCAAGACCTGGATAATCCAATTGACGAAGCACTTCATAAACGATAATGGCTGCACAATTGGAAAGATTTAAACTACGCGCACTTGCGACCATTGGAAGGCGCATACAACGGTCTAAATTTCCTTTTAAAATATATTTGGCAATTCCTGTACTTTCTTTTCCAAGAACAACATAAATATCTTCTTTGGCTTTTGTGAAATCAAATTGACTAGGCGCTTTATGACCATAACGAGACATAAAATAGAAATCTCCGTCTTTATTTTTTTCCATAAACTCATCCCAGTTTTTATACACTGTAATGTCACAATCTTTGATATAATCCATTCCTGAACGACGAATGGCTCTTTCATCTAACGAAAATCCTAAGGGTTCAATCAAGTGTAAGCGAGAATTTGTCGCCATACAAGTACGAATAATATTCCCTGTATTTTGTGGAATTTCTGGTTCAAACAATACAACGTTAATCATTTTTCTTTCTCCAATCTTTCATAAACAATTCTAAAGCTTTTCCACGGTGGGAAATGGAATTTTTTTGTTCTTCGGATACATTTGCCAAAGTTGTTTTAAAAGGAGGATAATAGAAAATAGGATCGTAACCAAAACCTTTTGTTCCTAATTGTTCCGTATAAATTTCTCCTTCACATTCTCCGCGATACACATGTTCCTTACCATTTTCATCAATATAAGCGATAACACAAACATAACGAGCCGTACGATCTTTTCCTTCTACCGCATCCATAATAGCTTGGTTTTTAATATCATAACTAGTGTCTTCACCCATCCAACGAGCGGATTCTACACCTGGTTTTTTATCCATCGCATCGACTTCAATCCCACTGTCATCACTAATTACAGGTTGTTTCAACACATTATATAAACTTCTCGCTTTAATCAAAGCATTTTCTTCAAATGTTTTTCCGTCTTCAATAATTTCTATTTTTTGATCTAAATCTTTCATAGATCTCACTTTATAATCTTCAAACATTGTTTGAAATTCTTGTACTTTGTGCGCATTTCCTGTCGCAATCCAAATTTCTTTCATGTTCTGTTCCTCCGATACCTAATTATTATAAGAAAAAGAAAATGTCAAATCAATGTACGATTATGCATCTACCAACATTCCTTCCATTTGGATTTTGTGATACTGAGCCTTTCCAAATTTCACTTCTAACATCAAATTTTGCTCTCTTAATTTTTTTAATGTACTCATCAGCGTTCTTTTACTGACACCTGTTATCTCCAATATTTCTTGATTACAAATCCCAAAATATGTCAGAATACTTGCTTCACGAATACAGTTATATATTTTCAATTCTGACTTCGAAAGTAATAATTCCTTCGGATCGTTTTGTTCGATTCTCTTCTTTTTACCTTGTAAGTCCAAAAATATACATTGAATTCCATCAAGAAATATTTCCAACATTAATTTTACATATGAGTTTAAACAACCAAATTCATGAATATCTCTTGCGTTTTTTAGTGCATTATAATATTTTTTCTTATTCTTATTAATCGATGTAGAGAGAAAATAAGAAAATATTGTATTTCGAGTCTTTGACAATTCTAAAGACATTAAATATCTTCCAAATCTTCCATTTCCATCATAGAAAGGATGAATCGTTTCTATCATGAAATGTGTAAGAATTAATTTCAAATAAATGTCTATATCTTCTTTTTGGTTAAAAAGAAGATACTCTTCCATTCCTTTTTGAATCATATTTTCTGGGTAAAATCCATCTTGTATCGATTTGAACCCATCCGATATATGAACACTCCCTTTTCTAAATATTTCCCCATCTGGTATATCTTTTGCAGATTCATAGGCATTCTCCATTAATAAATCATATAGATTTCTAATAGAATGAAGACTTGTGAAATCTTCATATTTGTTCTTTTCTAAGTACCTATAAGAATTAATAATAGAAACAATTTTCCTATTATGCACACTTGTAACGTCTTTCAACACTTCAAAAATATCACTTCGAGTAGAAAAAATATTTTCAGTTTTATTCGTCGATTGAATTTCATCTAACAAGAAAGTTTGTTCAATCATTTTCTTTTGATCGTCGGAAAATGAATTAAATAATAGGTCTAACTGAAATTGAATCTTGTTTACTTCTAACAATAGTTGATTCACTTCTTTATCTTCAAAATAAAAATACGTTTTTTGTAAATCTTAAAAAAAATGTAAAGTATTTACATTGTTCTTTAATTCATAAAGGTATTTATCAAAATCAATCTTATTCATAGAATAATACCCTTTTTTCATTGTAAAACTCCTAATAATTGCACTTAAATAATATATTACACCATTTGAAGTGCAATTTTATGTATTTTTTGCACCTCTAAACTCTCTTTTATCCTTTCAAGCGCAAAAAAGAGCATGGAAAAACCATACTCTACTATTTTCTATTCTTCTTCAAATAAACAAGCACCATTTGTTTCAATTACGTGTTTGTACCATCCAAACGATTTTTTGCGATAACGATCGTATGTACCATTTCCATAATCATCCGCATCAACATAAATATATCCATATCGTTTTGACATTTGTTTCGTTGATTCCGAAATAATATCAATACATCCCCAAGAAGTGTATCCCATTAATTCAACACCATCGAGTTCAATCGCATTCAACATTTCTTTAAAGTGCGCTTCTAAATAATCAATACGATATTGATCGTCTACTTTTCCATCCACTAATTTATCGTGTGCTCCCAAACCATTTTCTACAATAAATAATGGTTTACGATAACGATCGTATAAATCGACTAAAGAAATACGTAATCCAATTGGGTCAATTTGCCATCCCCAATCGGAACTTGGAATGTGTGGGTTTTTTAATGCCATGATAGTATTTCCGGCAGTGACATCCAATCCTGTTGTATCCGCAGCAACACAACTAGAAGAATAATAGCTAAAGGATACAAAATCGACTGGATATTGTTTCATAACTTCTAAATCTCCGTCTTCCATTTTGATATTTATTCCATTGTTTTTGAATCGAGCAAGAAGATATGCTGGATATTCTCCAAATACTTGTGTGTCTGAGTAACAATATGTCGAACGCATATCTTGTTGCATTTTTAAGACATCTTCTGGCTTACAAGTATATGGATAGTATGTTAATTTAGTCAACATACAACCGACTTTAGAACCTGGAATGGTTTCGTGACAAATCTTTGTTGCGATAGCGGATGCGACAAATTGGTGGTGCATCGCTTGGAAAATAACTTCTTCAAAGTTTTGTCCAGGGAAACGGTCTTCAATCAATCCTCCTGTTGTATATGGGTGACGAATCATCGAATCGACTTCATTAAATGTTAACCAATATTTAACTTTATTCTTATATCTTTCACAAATGACCTTCACAAAACGAACAAACATATCAATAACTTCACGAGAATACCATCCTTGATAGTTTAGTACTAAATTTACTGGTGGTTCATAGTGTGACATTGTAACTAGTGGTTCGATTCCATGTTTAATACATTCATCAAATACACTGTCATAGAATTGTAATCCTTCTTCGTTTGGTTCTAAATCGTCTCCATTAGGGAAAATACGAGACCAGGCAATGGACATACGATAGACTTTAAATCCCATTTCTCCAAATAAGGCAATATCTTCTTTGTAACGGTGATATCCATCGCTCGCTTTTCGTTTTGGATATAAAGAGTTGTCCGTACTTTTTAATGCAGCCATTAAATCTTCTGTTGAAATGGCATTTTGTGCTTTGTAGTTTGTGACATCTTCATGAAAGTGATGTTTGGCACAATCGGATACGCTCATTCCTTTTCCGCCTTCGTTCCATCCGCCTTCATATTGGTTTGCTGCTGTAGCACCTCCCCATAAAAATCCTTCTGGGAACTTTCTTGTCATGTTCTTCTCCTCCATTATAATCTTTCTTTTACTTCTTCCATTGTCGGAATGGAAGGGTATGCTCCTTTTCTCGTTACGGCAATTGAGCTGGCTAAAGAAGCAATTTGTAAGGCATTACGAATATTTCCAGAAAAGTATTCTTTTAAGAAATATCCGGTAAATGTATCTCCTGCAGCTGTCGTATCCACGGCTTTTACCACATAAGCTTCTTGATGGAAAAACATTTGTTGATCCTTATAATACGCTCCTTTTTCTCCTACGGTTAATATTGTTGTTGTATTATATTTATCCCATAATTCAGAAATCATTTCTTCAAAAGAAATATCTTTTTTCTTTAACAGTTGTGCTCCTTCGACTTCATTCAACAAAAAGATATCCACAAGATCCAATGGATATTGTTCAATTTTTTCATCCATTGGAGATGGATTTAAAACAATTTTCAATCCTTTCTCGTGTGCTTTTTCCATCAAATATCCCATATCGTTAATTTCATTTTGAAGGATCAAAACATCACCTTTTTCAAAAGCCGATAATACGGAATCCATATGTTCGCGTGTAATTGTCTGATTCGTTCCTCCATAAAGAAGAATACAGTTGTCGCCATCCTTATCATTTTGAATGATCGCATTTCCTGTTTTCTCAACAGCCGATACTTTTATAAAATCTGTATTCACATTATTTTCTTCTAAAAGTTTTTTTAAGAACAGACCATCCGTACCGATTTTTCCAGCCATATACGTTTTTAATCCCGCACGAGCAAGTGCGATACTTTGGTTAAATCCTTTTCCTCCAGGAAAAACTTGTAAATCTTTTGAAAGAATGGTTTCTCCTTTTTGAACAAAATGATCCACTTGATATGTATAATCAATATTTAAGGATCCAAAACATAATACTTTCATACATTACTCCCGCCTTAATCTGTATTATTATTTTATCGCATTTCTTCTTTTTGGAGTAGGTCTAGATACGAAAAAAAGACTGTCAAAATGAAGTGAACCCTGAAAGTTGGACCAAAAATTACTAGGCTTGGCATCGGT